>JASBTO010000258.1 GCA_030148365.1 Kangiellaceae bacterium | reverse complement strand
CCATGCCGGCGGTCAGGTTGATTGATGTTCCCAGAGTCGCGTATAAGAAATCGCCAACCCTGGTGCCGGTGCTGTCGACCGAGACCGACCCGAGCAGGGTTTGGCCGTCCATGTTCCAGAGGCCAACCCTGTGTGCACTGTCGAGCACGCCATCGTAGGGATCGTTGAGAATGCCGAGATCGGTTACAGTCAAATCGGCATCGGCGGTAAACGAGAAACCGACGACATCCCCGGTGCTGCCGGCATAAAAAATGCCGAACCGGTTGCCGCCGGTAAAGCCATCGGTGAGAGGGTTTGCCATTGCTGTGAAAGTCAGGGCAGCAGTTGTCATCAACAGGATGCCGACAAGATACTTTTTCATGATTTATGTCCTTCCGGTATACGTATTATTTAATATTTCTTTTTGAGATTAAAATATAAGCAATAATTGAGCCACCTACAAAAAGAGGTTAAAAACCAACAGGTTAAAAATCCCGGCTTTGCAACGGCTCCTCAAAGTGTAAAAAATATTGACGTTTTTTCAGAAAACGGTTGCTCGCCTGCAGGCTGGAAAGTTTGGTTCCCGGAGCGACTGGCGGCGTGGACGATCAGGGCCTGCTGCTGTTCAGTTGCTCCGGCTGGATCCCGACCTGCTTTTCAATCATGCGCGCCTCGAACTCCGAGATTTCCAGCTTCTCCCGCAAGCGCAGGATAATGGCCTGCTCGGTGTCGGTGATCCGGTTGTCTTCGAGGGCTGCCTCCAGGGCGCCCCGGTAGACTTCGAGTTTGCGTTGTTCAAGATAACGGGACGTCTGCCGGACCCCGGGCATGAGTTGCTGCGCGACCCGTTCGGCAATGCGCTGGGCAGGGCGCAGGACGATGGCGATGGTCAGGGCGAGCAGCACGCCGAGAGCCAGCCCGTCCACCGGGAAAAGATCTTCCAGTAACTCGCTGGCAATCAGAAAGGTACCGGCAACCAGGGCGCCGACGGTTCCCTGCTGAACCGCGAAACGAATTTTCAGATCGATGCCGAACAGTTGGGAACGAAGTACGCCGTAGGCGAGCAGTACCACATAGACCAGGTAGAAAAAACTCTGTGCCGGGTTGTAGAGTACGTCGCCCCAAAAAGGTATCGGCCTCAGCAACGGGAACAACAGGAGCAGAATTGCGATCACCGAATCTCGCAGCCCGAACGCTATGGCAAACCAGACCGCCCGATTGCGGGACACAGTCCCCTTGTCGGACAAACGCAATACATGGATAGCGGCAATCAGTCCGAACAGTGAGGCCAGGCCATAGAAGTTCGTCATCACCAGGCTGTAGCCTCGGTACTGAAAATTCCAGGTCGCCCAGCCCGGGTGGTAGAGATCCGTGATGAAGAGTTCAGGCCAGAGCAGCACGGTCGCACTGGCGGCCACGCTGAGGATGCCAAACAGCCATTTGACACCCCGCATGCGGAAAATCCGGACCAGTGGCGTGTTGAGAGACGCACCCAGGAAAATCAGGTATTGCAGAGGCAGGGCCGCCGCCGCCGAGGTGCCGATCATGGCGACGAGGCGAGCCCATTGCTCATTGTCGAGGATAAAAATCAGTCCGGTGCTGAAACCTGCGTTGACGCCTTCCAGAAACAGCACCAACGCCAGTTGCCGGTTGATTTGCCGGTACGGCCGGATGAGCAGGGCAATCAGCGCAGCGCCCCAGGCGGCAAAAAGCAACAACAGGCCGGGCAGTCCCCACCAGCTCCAGCTCACGGCCGGTCTCCGGGAGCCGCTCGGGCCGACTTCAGCTCCGAAGCGGTGCAGCCGGTTGTAGTACCGGTCAAAGAAGGAGTCATCGGTGGTGCCATTCCTTGCAAGGTTGAACTTGTCCTGGTGACAGTGCCGCAGTTCCATCGGACTGCGGCGCTTATCGGAGGTCACATAAGCCATGATTGCGCCAGCCGCCGGATCAGGTCAAGACGGCCCTGTTCTGCAGCTTCGGTGCCGGAAGGGTAAGATTGACGGAACAATCGGAGGCCAGGATGCCATTTTATTACCAGATCAGAGAAACCAACGCCCAGGGAAAGCGCACGCTTCGCGGTCTGAAACGTCTGCGAGCCCAACTCTCCGCCGAGATCCCCAACAGAAATCTGAATGACACCTTGGTGCTGGCAACCTGGAATATCCGCGAGTTTGACTCGCCGGCCTATGGCCGCCGCTCAGAAGAGGCCATCCAGTATATTGCCGAGATCATTTCGCGGTTCGATCTGATCGCCATCCAGGAAGTGCGCGGCAATCTCGACGCTATCGAACGGCTGCGCTACCGCCTTGGATCCTGGTGGGACTATATTGTGTCGGATGTCACCGCCGGGCGCCGGGGTAATGACGAGCGCATGGCATTTCTTTACGACACGCGCAAAATTCATTTTGGCCGCGTTGCCGGCGAGCTGGTGCTGCCGCCGGTCAAAGGCTCGGACGGCGAGATGGTTCCGGTCAACCAGGTGGCGCGTACGCCCTTCATGTGCGGGTTTTCCTGCGGTTGGAGTCGCTTCATTCTGGCTACTGTGCACGTGCTCTATGGCGACAGCAGCGCCAACAGTGCCGAGCGGGTGGAGGAAATCCGGCAGATTGCCGCCTTTATCCGGGAGCGCTCTGAAGACCCGGGGGCCTGGACGGAGAACTTTGTGCTACTCGGGGACTTCAATATTTTCAAACCCAGTGATGCGACCATGCAAGCCTTGTTGGACAACCGGTTTCTGATTCCGGAGCAACTGCAGTCCCTGCCGTCCAATGCTGTTGGCAACAAGTTCTACGACCAGATTGCCTTTACCGAGCACGGTCGCTTCGACTTTACCGGCCGGGCCGGCGTTTTCGATTTCTACCAGAGCGTGTATCGGCCGGAAGATGAAGCCGACTACGCCGAGCCGATGGGCAAGCGCTACCACATTCGATCCAATGGCGAGCCGCGAACCGAGCGGGGCAAAAAACAATATTACCGGACTTTCTGGCGTACCCATGAGATGTCGGATCATCTGCCTATGTGGGTGGAAATTGCCGCCAATTACTCGGAAGAGTATCTCGCGGAAAAAATGGCTAGGGCCGGAATTGACTGATTACCGTCCGGGCAGGAATCATTGGCGGCTTGAGAAATGGGCTACCGATTTTTCCGCGATTGTCCCCCCCGTTACCCGTCCGGAGCAATTGCTGCCGGGGGCTGGATTTCGATAGGCTTCCGATAAATGGACCCCCGCTTCAAAGGATTGAAGAATGTCCCTGCCTGGCGATGCCGAGAAACCCGCGCAGCATCTCGTGCTGCACAGCCGCAACGATGAACTCCTGTTTGCCGGACCGGAGGACTATCTGGTTTTCCTGCACCAGCTGGCCCATGCCCTGCGTATCTACCGGTGCAATTTGCACGCCTATGTGTTGATGCCGACTCACGTCGACCTGTTGGTCACCAACGAAGCCCGGGGCTTCATGCAGCAGGCGGTCCTGATGATCGCGCATGATTATCAATCCTTCTTCAACCGGGTCTACGGGCGCACCCAGGTGCTCTGGGACGAGCGCTATGAGTCGACAGTGTTCGATCAGGAGGAGTGGATACTTGCCTGCTACCGCTATATGGAACTGAAACCGGTGCTGGCGGGCATGGTGCGCAATCCGGTGGATTACTCCTGGTCCAGCTATCGGTGCAATGGCCTTGGCGTTGCGGATCCGGCGGTGACGCCGCACTCGGGATACCGGCGCCTCGGCAAAACGCCGGCGGAACGTCAGGCCGCCTATCGGGGATTGTTTGAAGCGGTCAATGTGGCCGGGTCCGGCCCTTTGGTACCCGGGGTCGCCCGGCAGCGGGAGATCCCCGGTTTCGCGATGTTGAAAAAGCCGCGGCGTCTGCCGACGCGCTTGCCTGCTGCCGGATTGCCCGGCAGTGCGTGATGGGACTGGCGTGGTTCGGTGCCGATGCACAGGCAATGCCTCCCGGTCCATTTGGCCGCTCCGGTCCCCCTGTCCGGGGCTCTGTGACGACCGTCTCGAGGACTCGGCAGGCATGACCGAACACCTACTTTTTTCTATATTTTTCAGGTTGTTAAAATTCTTTGAATTCGCTGCGTTTATTTTGCTAGTATCGGCATGTACTGACCTCGGGGCAAATCTGGACGGCCATCGGGAGTCGTGCCCATGAAACAAAGAAAACTGGTAACCCTGGACTTGCGTCGGGAGAGGCATGCTCGAAAATTATCTGCCGGTTCTGATTTTCATCGCTATCGGACTCCTTTTTGGCGTCGGACTCGAACTGATTGGTTATCTCGCCGCCCCGCGCAAGCCTGACAAAGCCAAAAACCTGCCCTACGAATGCGGCTTCGATGCCTTCGAAAATGCCCGCATGAAATTTGATGTCCGTTTCTACCTCGTCGCCATCCTTTTTATCATCTTTGATCTGGAAATTGCCTTCCTGTTTCCCTGGGCCGTGGTGCTCGACAAGATCGGCTGGTTCGGGATCGGCACCATGGGGGTATTTCTTGGCCTGCTGGTGGTTGGCTTTATCTACGAATGGAAGAAAGGAGCGCTGGAATGGGAATAGAAGGCGCGCTGCACAAAGGCTTCGTGACCGCCCGGGCCGACGACTTGATCAACTGGGCCCGTACCGGCTCCATGTGGCCGATGACTTTTGGTCTGGCCTGCTGCGCCGTGGAAATGATGCACGCCGGCGCTGCCCGTTATGATCTGGATCGCTTTGGCGTGGTCTTTCGGCCGAGCCCGAGGCAGTCCGACGTGATGATTGTCGCCGGTACCCTGACCAACAAGATGGCGCCGGCCCTGCGCCGTGTCTACGACCAGATGCCGGAACCGAAATGGGTCATCTCCATGGGCTCCTGCGCCAACGGCGGCGGCTATTACCATTATTCCTACGCGGTCACCCGCGGATGTGATCGCATCGTCCCGGTCGACATTTACGTACCAGGCTGCCCGCCCACGGCAGAAGCGCTTCTGTACGGCATCGTCCAGTTGCAGAATAAAATCCGTCGTACCAATACCATCGCGCGGGAGGTCTGAAATCACCGTGACTTCCTCTCTCGCGGCGACTCTTGAGGCCCGATTTGCCAGCAAGCTGGAGTCCTGCAGCGAGGCTTTCGGTGAAACCACCATTGAAATTCGTGCCCGTCATTTGCCGGAAGTTGCCCGCTTGCTTCGCAATAGCGAAGATTTCCAGTTCGATCAACTGGTCGATCTGTGCGGCGTTGATTATCTCGCCTATGGCGTCGATGAATGGGCCACCGAAGAAGCCACGGCGAGCGGTTTTTCCCGCGGCGTGGAAGTCCAGGAAGAAGATCACGTGCGCTGGACAAAGCCCCGCTTCGGGATCGTCTACCATCTGCTTTCCCATAATCTCAACCACCGGCTGCGGATGAAGGTCTATGTCAAGGAAAGCAACCCGATGCTGGATTCAGTCACGGATATCTGGGCAAGCGCCGACTGGTATGAACGGGAAGCATTTGATTTGTTCGGGATTCTGTTTGAGGGGCACCCGGATCTGCGCCGCATCCTGACGGATTACGGTTTTGTCGGGCACCCGTTCCGCAAGGACTTTCCCCTGATCGGTAATGTTGAGATCCGCTACGATGCCAAGGCGGGCCGCTGTGTGTACGAGCCCGTGTCCATCGAGCCGCGCACCCTGGTACCCAAGGTGATTCGCAAGGATCAAAGATACGACAATGACGAGGCATCCTGAGCGTGGCTGAGATCCGTAACTACACGATGAATTTCGGCCCCCAGCATCCGGCCGCCCACGGAGTGCTGCGTCTGGTACTGGAACTGGACGGCGAGACCATTACCCGCGCCGACCCCCACATCGGCCTGTTGCACCGGGCCACGGAAAAGCTCGCGGAAAGCAAGCCATTCAACCAGAGCATCGGCTACATGGATCGCCTCGATTATGTATCGATGATGTGCAACGAACATGCCTATGTGCGCGCCATTGAAAAACTGCTGGGCATCGAGGCTCCCGAGCGCGCCCAGTATATCCGCGTCATGTTCGACGAAATCACCCGCATTCTTAACCATCTGATGTGGCTCGGCGCCCATGGCCTGGATATCGGCGCCATGACCGTTTTTCTGTATTGCTTCCGGGAGCGGGAGCCGCTGATGGACTGCTACGAGGCGGTTTCCGGCACGCGCATGCACGCGACCTATTACCGGCCCGGCGGCGTTTATCGCGATTTGCCGGAGCGGATGCCCCAGTACGAGGTGTCGCCGTGGAAAGATCAAAAGACTGTCGATGAACTCAACGCCAACCGCCAGGGTTCGATGCTGGATTTTATCGAGGACTTCACTGACAGGTTTCCGGCCCGGGTCGATGAGTATGAAACCCTGCTGACCGACAACCGGATCTGGAAGCAGCGCACCGTCGGGATTGGCGTGGTATCGCCGGAGCGTGCCCTGCAACTCGGTATGAGCGGACCCATGTTGCGGGGTTCCGGCATCCCCTGGGATCTGCGAAGAAAACAGCCTTACGCGGTCTACGATCAGCTCGATTTCGATATCCCCGTCGGCAAGACCGGCGACAGTTATGACCGCTATCTGGTGCGGGTCGAGGAGATGCGCCAGTCCAATCGCATTGTCCGGCAATGCATCCGCTGGCTGCGGGACAATCCAGGCCCGGTGATGACCACGAACCACAAGGTTATCGCGCCTTCGCGAGTCGAGATGAAAGAAGATATGGAAGCCCTTATTCATCATTTCAAACTCTTTACGGAAGGTTATTCGGTGCCGGAAGGCGAGGCTTACGCCGCCGTGGAAGCGCCCAAGGGCGAGTTCGGGATTTACCTGATTTCCGACGGCGCCAACAAGCCTTACCGGGTGAAAATCCGGGCGCCGGGATTTGCCCATCTGTCGGCGCTCAATGAGATGGCGCAAGGCCATATGCTGGCCGACGTGGTCGCCTTGATCGGTACCCAGGATATCGTCTTCGGGGAGGTGGATCGGTGAGCGCGGAAACCCGGCCCCTGACGGACATGTTGTCGGCGGATGCCATGGCACGGATCGATGCCTGGATTGCCAAATTTCCCGCAGATCGCAAGCGTGCCGCGGTATTGTCAGCACTGCGCATCGCGCAGGCAGAAAATGACAATTATCTGAGTGAGCCGCTCATGAAGGCGGTCGCGGATTATCTGGAAATTCCGCGCATCGCCGTCTTTGAAGTCGCGACCTTCTATACCATGTATCACCTCGAAAGGCCGGGCCGCCATGTGGTGTCGCTGTGCACCAACGTCAGTTGCATGCTGGCGGGCAGTGATCGCCTGTTGCAGGTTTTTCGCGAGCAGTACGGGATCGAACCCGGCGAGACCAGTGCCGATGGCCGCATCACTTTGAAGGAAGTCGAGTGCATGGCCGCCTGCGGCGGCGCACCCATGTGTGAAGTGGGGCAGCAGTATCACGAGAACCTGACCACCGAGAGTTTGACGACATTGCTGGAGGGGCTCGACTGACATGGCCAACGAAGTCTGCTTCCGCACCCTGCATCTCGACAAACCCTGGTCGCTGGAGACCTACGAGTCTGCAGGCGGCTACGAAGTGTGGCGCAAGATCCTCCGGGAACAGACACCGCCGGAAGACATCATCGAGGAACTCAAGTTGTCGGCCCTGCGCGGTCGGGGCGGCGCCGGTTTCCCGACCGGCCTGAAGTGGAGTTTCATGCCCCGGCAGATGCCCGGCCAGAAATACGTGCTTTGCAATTCCGATGAGGGCGAACCTGGCACCTTCAAGGATAGGGACATCATGCGTTACAACCCCCACCAGGTCATTGAAGGCATGGCCATCGGCGGTTATGTCATGAATGCGACGATCGGCTACAACTATATCAGGGGCGAATTTTACGAGCCTTACGCCCGCATGGAGACTGCCCTGGCTGAAGCCCGTGCCGCGGGCCTGCTCGGACAGGATATCCTCGGCTCCGGCGTCGACTTCGAGTTGCACAATTATCTCGGCGCCGGCGCCTATATCTGCGGCGAAGAGACCGCGATGATCGAGTCACTCGAGGGCAAGAAGGGCATGCCCCGTTTCAAGCCGCCGTTCCCGGCCAATTATGGCGTCTTCGGCCGTCCCAGCAACGTCAACAACACCGAAAGTTATGCCTCGGTGCCGATCATCCTGCAAAAAGGTGGTCAGTGGTTCCTGGAACTCGGCAAGGAGAATAACGGCGGTACCAAAATCTTTTCCGTGTCCGGTCACGTCAACAAGCCCGGCAACTACGAAATCGGCCTGGGCACCCCCTTTGCCGAGTTGCTCGACATGGCGGGTGGCATGAAAGACGGCAAGAAACTCAAAGCCGTGATCCCCGGCGGCTCCTCGGCACCGGTATTGCCGGCAGACATCATGATGGATCTGACCATGGACTATGATGCCATTGCCAAGGCCGGCTCCATGCTCGGCTCCGGCGCCGTCATTGTCATGGATGAGGATACCTGCATGGTGAAAGTGCTGGCCCGTATTGCCCACTTTTATTACGAAGAGTCCTGCGGCCAGTGTACGCCCTGCCGGGAAGGCACCGGGTGGATGTCGCGGGTTATTCATCGCATTCTCCGGGGTGAGGGTGTGGCGCAGGATCTCGACAAGCTGGACGAAATTGCCGGCAATATCATGGGCCGCACCATTTGCGCGCTCGGTGATGCCGCCGCCATGCCGGTGCAAAGTTTTCTCAAGCATTTCCGGCATGAATTCGAAGCCAAAATCCACACGGCGCCTGTAAGCGTCAAGGTCCGGGAGGCGGCAGGTCGATGATTGACATCGAGATTGACGGCAAGAAGCTCAAGGCCGAGCAGGGCGACATGATTATTGAAGTGGCGGATGCCCACGATATCCGCATCCCCCGATTCTGCTATCACAAAAAGTTGTCGATCGCCGCCAATTGCCGGATGTGCCTGGTCGACGTGGAGAACTCCCGCAAACCGCTGCCGGCCTGTCAGACGCCGGTGGCCGACGGCATGGTCATCCGCACCGCCTCAGCGCTGGCCCGGGATGCCCAGAAAGCGGTCATGGAATTCCTGCTCATCAATCATCCGCTGGACTGTCCGATCTGTGATCAGGGCGGCGAGTGCGAATTGCAGGATGTCGCCATGGGCTTTGGCCGGGACGTGTCCCGGTTTACCGAAGGCAAGAGGGTGGTGGCGGACAAGAATATCGGCCCGCTGATCGCGACGGACATGACCCGCTGTATCCAGTGCACGCGCTGTGTCCGGTTCGGCCGGGAAATCGCCGGCATTCGCGAGCTGGGTGCGGTCGGGCGCGGCGAGCACATGAAGATCTCGACCTTTATCGAGCAGAGTGTGGACTCGGAAGTCTCCGGCAACATTATTGATCTGTGTCCGGTCGGCGCCCTCACTGACAAGCCCGCCCGCTTCAAGGCGCGGGCCTGGGAAATGCGCCAGACCGACAGCGTCTCGCCCCACGATTGCATTGGTGCGAACCTGCACGTACACAGCGTGCGTGGCAAGGTGATCCGGGTGGTGCCGCAGGAGAACGAGGCGGTCAATGAGGTCTGGCTCGCGGATCGGGATCGATTCTCCCACCATGGCCTGTCGGGCAGTAACCGCTTGTTGGCGCCGATGCTCCGGCAGGACGGAGAATGGCGGGAGACGGACTGGGAGACCGGCCTCGCGGCAGCCGCCGAAGGCCTCAGGAAAGTCGTCGCCAATCATGGCGGCGTGGAGCTCGGCGCCCTGGCGAGCGCCAGCTGCACGACCGAAGAATACTATCTGCTGCAGAAGCTCATGCGGGGCCTGGGGACCCAGAATATTGATCACCGGCTCCGGCTCGGCGATTTCAGCCAGCAAAGCCATGAACCCCTGTATCCGGAACTGGGTGTCGATCTCGCTGATCTGGAATTGCTCGAATCGACCCTGCTGATCGGCGCCGATCTTCGCAAGGAGCAGCCGATTGCAGCGCTGCGCCTGCGCAAGGCAACGCGCAGCGGCCGGGTGGTCAGTATCCACGACCGGCAAGTCTACGACAATTTTGATCTCACCCGGGATATCCGCATTGACACGGGCGACTATTTGCCGCGGCTGGCGAGCCTCGCCAGTGCCTTGCTCGACCGGATCCGGGATCAGGACGGACCGTTGGACGTGCGCGTCCCCGATGGCGTCGACCAGTTACTCAAGGATTACCCGGCCGATGACGAAGCGGCAAGTGCCGCGGAAATTATCGCCACCGGTGAGCGCAAGGCGGTAATTGTCGGACTGGGCGCCCTCGAGCACAGCAGCGCCGGACACATCAAGCGAATGGCGGGCCTGATTGCCCGCCTGGCCGGTGCCAGCTATGGCCAGTTCTCCCACGGCGGCAACAGTGCCGGCGCCTGGCTTGCCGGCGCCATCCCGCATCGCGGGCCTGCCGGCGCCGAGGTATCCAGCAATGGCCTGGACGCCAAAACCATGCTCACCCAGCAACAGCAGGGACTGCTGCTGCTCAACACCGAGCCCGGCAAAGACAGCGCCTGGCCTGAGGCCGCCCGGCAAACCCTGGAAGCTGCCGAGTTTGTCGTGTCTCTGACGCCATTCGCCGATGACGAGGCATTCGACTATGCAGACGTGATCCTGCCGGTCGGCGGTTTTACCGAGACTTCGGGTACCTATGTCAATGTCAACGGTCGCTGGCAAACCTTCCGGGGCGCGGTGGCACCGCCCGGTCAGGCGCGCCCGGCCTGGAAAGTGTTGCGGGTACTCGGCAACCTGCTGGAACTCAAGGGTTTCGAATATGTGTCCAGCGAGGAAGTTCTTGCCAACGTGCAGGGCCGCCTCGACGCCGAAGGCGAAAAAGTCAGGCCCAAATGGCAATGCCCGGAAGAGTTGCCGACCGGCGGCCGCGTGCCGGATCCCCAGAACATCTATGCCGTGGACCATATTGTCCGGCGCAGTGCCGTACTCCAGGCCACCTCGGACGGTCAGGACCGCTCGGCCGCGAAGCGCCCCAACCTGAGCCCATTCCATAACATCATGGGGCTTCCCTGATGGATGCCCTGCTCGCCGTCCTGCTCATCATCGGCAAAATACTGCTGATCCTGATCCCGCTGATCCTGGCGGTCGCCTACACGACTTTTGCGGAGCGCAAGCTGATTGGCTACATGCAGATGCGGATCGGACCCAACCGGGTCGGGATCCGGGGTTGGCTGCAACCCATCGCCGATGTCATCAAGTTGTTGCTCAAGGAAATCGTGATCCCCTCGGGCGCGAGCAAGGGCCTGTTCGTGATCGCGCCGATTCTGTTTATCGCGCCTTCCTTTGCAGCCTGGGCGGTGGTGCCTTTTGATGCCGGCGTGGTGCTGGCGGACGTCAATGTGGGCCTTCTGTACCTGCTCGCGATGACCTCCATCGGCGTTTATGGGGTCATTATTGCCGGCTGGGCGTCCAATTCGAAATACGCGTTTCTGGGCTCCCTGCGCTCGGCGGCACAGATCATTTCCTATGAAATTGCCATGGGTTTTGCACTGGTGGCCGTGCTGATGGCGGGCGGCAGCATGAACCTCGGCGAGATCGTCGAGGCCCAGAGTGGCGGCATCTGGCACTGGTTCTTTCTGCCGCTGTTGCCCATTCTGGTGGTTTACTGGGTATCCGGCGTCGCCGAGACCAATCGAGCGCCTTTCGACTTGCCGGAGGGGGAGTCGGAGATTGTCGCCGGTTTCCACGTCGAATACGCCGGCATGGCGTTCGCACTCTTTTTCCTCGCCGAATACGCCAACATGATCCTGATTTCCGTGTTGACGGCGCTGTTCTTCTTTGGCGGCTGGCTCAACCCCCTGCAGGGGATCCCGGGACTGGAAACCATTACCGCCTGGATCCCCGGCACCATCTGGCTGCTGCTCAAAGCCGGATTTTTCCTGTTTTTGATGATTTGGCTGCGGGCCACCTTCCCGCGCTATCGCTATGACCAGGTGATGCGTCTCGGCTGGAAGATTTTTATCCCGGTCACACTGGTGTGGCTGTTTGTGCTCACCTTGATGATCAAGGGCGGTTTGCCGCCCTGGTTCGGGGAGGCTGGCTGATGTTGGATCGCATCGAGCACTGGTGGAAAAGTTTTTTCCTGGTGGAACTGTTTCAGGGCCTGCGGCTGACCGGCCGTCATTTGTGGAAAAAGAAAATTACCGTTCAGTTCCCCGAGGAGCGCACGCCCCAGTCGCCGCGGTTCCGGGGCTTGCACGCGCTACGGCGCTATCCCAACGGCGAGGAGCGCTGTATCGCCTGCAAACTCTGCGAAGCGGTGTGTCCGGCACTCGCCATAACCATTGAAGCGGGACCGCGGCAGAGCGACGGTACGCGGCGTACGACCCGCTACGAGATCGATCTGTTCAAATGTATTTACTGCGGATTTTGCGAGGAGTCCTGCCCGGTCGATTCCATCGTCGAAACCCGGGTCCTTGATTACCACTTTGAAGAGCGGGGCGAACACATCATGACCAAAGCCAAGCTGCTCGCTATCGGCGACAAATACGAAGCCCAGATTGCTGCGGACCGCGCCGAAGACGCGCCTTACAGGTAACCGGATGCCAGTGGAAAAACTCATATTCTATGCCTTTGCCGCCCTGATGCTGTTCGCGGCGGTGCGGGTGATCAGCGTGCGCAACTCCGTGCAGGCAGTGCTGTTTCTGGTGCTGACCTTTTTCTGCGCCGCAGTGCTCTGGATGCTGGCCGAGGCCGAATTTCTGGCCATCACCCTGGTGCTCGTCTACGTGGGGGCCGTCATGGTCCTGTTCCTGTTCGTGGTGATGATGCTGGATGTCGATTATGCGGCAATGCGGGAAGGCTTTGCCCGGCTGCTGCCCTTCGGCATCATCGTCTCGCTGATGTTTTTCGGCGTACTCTTCTACATTCTGCGGGATCGGTTTTTCGGCCCGGAAAACCTGCCGCCGCCGCCACCCCACGGCGCCGACTATTCCAATGTCGAGGCTCTCGGTGAAGTTCTCTACACCGAGTACTTCTATCCTTTCGAAATTGCGGCGGTGTTGTTGCTGGTGGCCATGGTCGCTGCCATCAGCCTGACCTTCCGGGGCCGGCAGCAGCGCAAGGGCCAGCAAGTCTCCCGACAACTGCAGGCTCAAAAGAGCGACCGGCTGAAAATCGTAACCATGGCGTCGGAGTCACCGCGCAAGGCGACGCCGGAACCGGCACCCACGGATCCCGAGGAGGGGCAGTCATGATAACGCTCACCGATTATCTCATCGTTGGCGCGCTGCTGTTTTCCATCAGTGTAGCCGGCATCATCATCAACCGTAAAAATGTCATCACCCTGTTGATGTGTATCGAGTTGATGTTGCTGGCGGTGAACACCAATTTCATTGCCTTTTCCCGCTATCTCGACGACAGCGCCGGACAGATTTTTGTGTTCTTCATCCTGACCGTGGCTGCCGCCGAAGCTGCCATCGGGCTGGCCATTCTGGTCGTGATGTTCCGCAGCCTCGGCAGTATCGACGTGGCAGAACTCGATGAACTCCGAGGATAGGCCCCGATGCTGAACGCCTACCTCGCCATCGCCTTTACGCCATTGCTGGGCGCTCTGATCACTGGCCTTGGCGGTCACCGGCTCGGCAAGCGCTGGAGTCACCGGCTGTGCATCGGCGCGGTGGCGATCTCATTTCTGGTCTCGGCCTGGGTATTCGTGCGCTTCTACTTCCAGGGTTACGAGGCGGAGCAGTTCACGGTCTATACCTGGGGGACGGTCGGCAACCTGACGCTGCAGGTCGGCTTCCTGGTCGATGAACTTACCAGTCTGATGATGATGGTTGTCACTTTCGTATCGCTGATGGTGCACATCTATACCATCGGCTACATGCGCGAGGACCCCGGTTACAGCCGGTTTTTTGCCTATATTGCGCTGTTCACCTTCGCAATGCTGATGCTGGTCATGGCGAACAATTTCCTGCAGCTGTTTTTCGGCTGGGAAGCGGTCGGGCTGGTCTCCTATCTGCTCATTGGCTTCTGGTACAAGCGGGAGACGGCCATTCGCGCCAATCTCAAGGCGTTTCTGGTGAACCGGGTTGGTGACTTCGGATTTCTGCTCGGCATTGCCGGCGTCTTCTACTGGTTTGGCAGTCTCGATTACCTCGACGTATTCGGGGCGGTCCCGGAGCTGGCAGCAACCGCGCCGGCCCTGCAGGTGACCGACAATTGGCAATGGCCGGCGCTGACCTTTATCTGTATTTGCCTGTTTATCGGCGCCATGGGTAAATCGGCACAGGTGCCGCTGCATGTCTGGCTGCCGGACTCGATGGAAGGCCCGACACCCATCTCGGCGCTTATCCACGCCGCCACCATGGTCACCGCCGGGGTTTTCATGGTGGCCCGCATGTCGCCGATTTTTGAATATTCGGAAACCGCGCTGGCATTCGTGCTGGTGATCGGCAGCATCACCGCCCTGTCGATGGGCCTCGTCGGTATCGTCCAGCAGGACATCAAGCGGGTCGTTGCCTATTCCACCCTGTCCCAACTCGGTTATATGGTCGTGGCGCTCGGAGTCTCCGCCTATTCAGCGGCAATTTTTCACCTGTTTACCCACGCATTTTTCAAGGCGCTGCTGTTTCTGGGCGCCGGTGCGGTCATCATTGCCCTGCATCATGAGCAGGACATCCGCAAAATGGGCGGCCTGCGAAAAGCCCTGCCGATCACCTATTTCACGTTTCTGATCGGCACCCTGGCATTGGTGGGTACGCCATTATTCGCCGGCTTTTACTCCAAGGACGCCATCATCGCCGCGGTCGGCACCTACGACGGTCCCGCCGCGGCACTGGCGGAATTCTGCGTACTGGCGGGAGTGTTCGTGACGGCCCTGTACAGCTTCCGGTTACTGTTTGTGGTTTTTCACGGCAAGTCCCGGGTCGAGGAAGAAACCAGAGCCCATCTCCGGGAGCCCGCCTCGGTCGTGTGGATGCCGCTGGTGCTGCTCGCCATTCCGTCGCTGATGATTGGCTGGTGGCTGACCGGGCCGCTGCTGTTCGGGGAGTTCTTCGGCAACGCCATCAAGGTGTTGCCGGCCCATGACAATTTACGGGAGCTCGCCGGGGAATATCACGGCGCCATGAGTTTTGCGCTGCATGGCCTGCTGACACCGGTGTTCTGGTTGATGGTTGCCGGACTTGTCGTGGCCTGGATTTTCTATTCCTGGCGGCCCGCGTGGCCGGCACGGGTAGCCGCGATGTTGGCCTGGCCGCATCGGCTGCTCATCAATAAATATTACGCGGATCAATTCAACCAGAAAGTGATGGCCGACGGCAGTGTCGGGCTGGGCCGGCGCCTGTGGCAATTCGGTGACGGCAAATTGATCGATGGCATGGTGGTGCACGGCCTCGCCGGCGGGGTCGCCTGGCTGGCCGGAACCATGCGCCGCCTGCAAACCGGCTACTTGTATCATTATGCTTTTGTCATGATGGGGGGACTGTTGCTGTTGCTCGGCTGGCTGCTGCTTCGCTGACGCGCACTGCGATAACTAAAAAATGCTGGAAACGATACCTTTATTGAGCCTTTTGATCTGGCTGCCAATCCTGGCGGGGGTCCTGATCCTGGCGGGCCCCGGTGAGCGATTGCCGGCCTGGAGCCGGCGCATTGCCCTGCTGTCATCCCTGGTGACTCTGGGTCTGGCGGTGGCGCTGATCCCGGCCTTCCGGACCGACACCCATCTGCTGCAACTCGTCGAACGGTATAACTGGGTAGAGCAGGTCAATATCCAATACTTCCTCGGCATTGACGGCATTTCCCTGCCGCTGATCCTGCTGACCAGCCTGATCCTGCCGCTCGTCGTGATTGCCTCCTGGCGTTCCGTCAGTGATCGGCAGGCAAAGTACCTGGCGACTTTTGCCATCATGACCGGCCTGATGAACGGCGTTTTTGCCGCCCAGGACGCGATTCTGTTTTATGTTTTCTGGGAAGCCATGTTAATCCCGATGTTCCTGATCATCGGCATCTGGGGAGGCCCCAACCGGATTTACGCAACCCTGAAGTTTTTCCTGTTTACGTTTTTCGGCAGTGTCTTCATGCTGGTCGCGCTCATTTATCTGGGCGTCCAGGCCCAGAGTTTCGGCATCCCGGCGATCCAGGATCTGCCCTTGTCGATGGCGGCCCAGAAGTGGATTTTCGTTGCTTTCCTGTTGGCGTTCGCGGTCAAGATACCCATGTGGCCGGTTCATACCTGGCTGCCCGACGCCCATGTTGAAGCGCCGACTGCGGGCTCAGTCGTGCTGGCGGCCCTGATGCTGAAAATGGGCGGCTACGGGTTTCTGAGGTTCAGCCTGCCGATTACCCCCGATGCCGCCAATGAGTTGACGGGTCTGATGATCGCCCTGTCATTGATCGCAATTGTCTATATCGGTTTTGTCGCCCTCGCGCAGCAGGACATGAAAAAGCTGATTGCCTATTCGTCTATCGCCCATATGGGCTTTGTGACCCTGGGCATTTTTGTTGTGTACCAGCTGGCGACAGGGCAGGGCGACAGTGCCCTGCTCGGTATGCAGGGCGCCATGGTGCAGATGATCTCCCACGGCCTGATCTCCGCCGCCATGTTCCTCTGTGTCGGCGTCCTCTACGATCGCATGCACAGCCGCCAGATTGCCGACTATGGCGGCGTCGTCAATTCCATGCCGAAGTTCGCGACCCTGATGATGCTGTTCGTCATGGCCAATGCCGGGCTGCCGGGCACCTCCGGCTTTATCGGCGAATTCTTTGTCATCCTGTCGAGCTTCCAGGCCAGTTTCTGGTATGCCCTTGCGGCCGGCATGACCCTGGTCCTCGGCGCCGGTTACAGCCTGTGGCTTTACAAGCGCGTCATTTTCGGCCCCATCGCCAATGATCGGGTGGCCAAATTGTCGGACGTCAATAATCTGGAAATGTTGGTCCTCGGCCTGCTCGCGATTGGCGTGCTCGGCCTCGGCCTCTACCCCCAACCCTTGTTGAATATCATGGAGCCGACCCTGCAGCATCTGATTGAATGTGGCATACAGTCGAAGCTTGACGGCGGGAGTCTGTGTCAATGATTGGCGGATTTCTTGGCCCACTGGCAGCAGAAATCTTTCTGCTTGTCGCCATCTGCGTAATCCTGATCCAGGATGCCTTCTCCTATGATCAGGAGCGGGAATGGACCTATCGGCTGAGCCAACTGGCCCTGTTGATCAGCGGCATTCTGGTCGCCACCGGCATGCCTGCCAACGACCAGGTGCTCTACGGCGGTCACTACCGGGTCGATACCCTGGCACTATTGCTGAAACTCGGCATCATTGTGGTCTCCATGCTGGCCCTGACCTTTGCACGGCCCTATATCCTCACCCGCCGGATCCTGCGGGGCGAATATTTCCTGCTGGTGCTGTTCGCGGTGCTCGGCGCCATGGTGATGGTCGCCGGCAACAGTCTTTTGACCCTGTACCTCGGCCTCGAACTCATGTCCTTGTCCCTGTATGCATTGGTCGCCATGCAACGGGGTAACCGGCAGTCCGCCGAAGCGGCGGTCAAGTATTTCGTCATGGGCGCGCTGGCGTCGGGTTTCCTCCTGTACGGCATGTCCATTCTGTACGGCGTCACCGGCAGCCTGATCATCCAGCAGGTCGCGCAGATTGGCCTGGCCAGCGAGCAGCAGTTGCTGTTCCAGTTGGGTCTGGTCTTTCTGGTCTCGGGGCTGGCGTTCAAGGTTGGTGCGGTGCCCTTCCAGATGTGGTTGCCCGACGTCTATCAGGGCGCGCCTTCCGGCGTGACCGCCTTTATTTCCTCGGCTCCGAAGATTGCCGCCTACGGACTCATCATCCGGCTGCTGTCTGATGCCCTGCAACCCTTCGCGGCAGACTGGCAGCAGCTTCTGTCCCTGCTGGCGGTACTCAGTATTGCCGTGGGCAATGTCGTGGCAATAGCCCAGACGTCACTGAAACGCATGCTGGCCTACTCGGCGATTGCCCATGTCGGCTATTTCCTGCTCGGCATCATTGCCGGGGACAGCCAGGGCTTTGCCGCTTCCATGTTCTATATTCTGGTCTATGCCTTTATGTCGGTCGGCGCTTTTGGCGCGGTCATCTACCTCAGCTTCGAGGGCGAAGAGCGGGAGCAGATTGAGGATTTCCGCGGACTGGCCAGTCGTAACCTGTGGCAGGCGACCCTGATTGCCTTCCTGATGCTGTCGCTGGCCGGCTTGCCACCCTTTGCCGGCTTCTGGGCCAAGTTTGAAGTGATCCGCGCCGTGGCGTTGGCCGATCAGATCTGGCTGGCCATCGTGGCGGTGATTTTCTCCATCGTCGGTCTTTTCTACTATCTGCGCCTGATCAAGGTGATGTTCTTCGACGAACCGGAGCAGGCGGCAACCGTCAAGGCGCCGCGGGGCTTGCGGTTTGCTCTGGGCGCCTGTGGTCTGGGCGTCTTTTTCCTGGGCATTTTCCCGGGTATGCTGTTGGAATACTGCCTGCAGGCATTCAACGGCTAGTCAAAGCGGCTGCACGCCGATCGGCAGCGGCCGGCGACTGACAAGGCCGGTCCGCCTCTGCTTCTGGAGTTCATCATGTCGGTAAAATTTCTGCTGTCTCTATTCAGTGTGTTGTTCCTCGCGGCCTGCTCATGGCAGCCCGACACCCCGGAAGCCACGGCGGAAGCCTTTTGGCAGGCGGTGCTGGACGGTGAAATCGAAGCCGCCCGGGCGCTGGCGGTTGACGGCTCCCTCTCCGGACTCGATATCACCCGCAAAACCGAGCTACAGGTTTTCACCCTGGGCGAGGTCCTCGAAGAGGCTGAGCAGGCCAGTGTCATGACCCGGCTGGAAGGGGAGCGCAACGGGCGCCCCCGCGCCTACCGGTTTCGCACCTTTCTCGTGCGCCAGGACGATAGCTGGCAGGTGGATTATGCCGCGACCATGAATTCGTTGCTGGAAAACAGTGTCCGCGATCTGGCCAGTACCCTGGCGGATACCTTCGGCGATCTGGCCGGGGAGGTTATGGAAGAAGTTGGGTCCAGCCTCGAGAAAGGCGCCCAGGATCTGGAGGCGGTGGTGGTCGAGACCATGGAGTCGATGGCCGACGAACTTCAGGAAGCGGCCCGGGAAATTGAGCAAAAGGACCCGCAGGACAGCGAGTCACCGGAGACCGGGACAGAGGAAGACCGGGACCCGCAACCCTGAGGCACAGCCAAAAGGAGTCAACATGAAGGACAATATCGAGAGGGTGGTGGTGCTGGGTGCCAGCGACAATCCGATGCGCTACTCCAACCAGGCGATCCGGTCGCTGTTGAGTCATGGTCACAGCGTGGTGCCGGTGCACCCCCGGGCCGTCATCATCGATGGGGTGCCGGTCGTCCACCGGCTGGCGGACATCGAAGGTCCGGTCGATACCCTGACCCTCTATCTGCGCCCGTCCCGGTCCGAACCTCTGGCACCGGAGATCCTGGAGTTGGAGCCGGGGCGGGTGATTTTTAACCCGGGCACCGAGTCCGGACCCTTGCAGACCCGACTCGAAGAAGCCGGGATCCCCTACCAGGAAGCCTGCACTCTGGTGCTCCTGCAAAGTGGACAATTCAGCACTGACGGGGCCTGAAGCGGACCCCGGCAACTTACCCCGAAAACAGGCTTGTACTTGCCAGGCAAGTTGGTTATTATGCGTGCGCTCAGTTGCGGGGTGGAGCAGTCTGGTAGCTCGTCGGGCTCATAACCCGAAGGTCGTTGGTTCAAATCCAGCCCCC
>JASBTO010000256.1 GCA_030148365.1 Kangiellaceae bacterium | reverse complement strand
GGTCAGGGCACCGGTACTGCGCACCGTGCTGACGATTTCATCCATGTGCTCAAGGCCGCCTTCCCGGATAGCCTGCCGAATCATGTCCCGCTGCGCCGTCGAGCCTTTTTCCATGGCCAGGATCAGCGGCAGGGTCGGCTTGCCCTCGGCCAGATCATCACCGATGTTTTTGCCGAGCGTGTCCGCATCGGAGTCGTAATCGAGCAGATCATCGATCAATTGGAAAGCAATACCGAGATGCATGCCATAGTCGGCGAGCGCCTGTTCCAGATCCTGCTCACACCCGCCGGCCACGGCCGGCAGGCGCGTCGCCGCGGAAAACAGGATGGCCGTCTTGTCCCGGATCACCTGGTAGTAGGCTTCGACGCTGGTATCCGGGTCATGGCAATTCATCAGTTGCAGAACTTCGCCGGCGGCGACCCTATTGGTGGTCTCGGCGAGGATATCCATAACCCGCATGTCGCCGAGGCCGACCATCATCTGGAAGCAGCGGCTATAGATGAAGTCGCCGACCAGCACACTGGCCTCGTTGCCGAACAGGGCATTGGCGGTTTTCCGGCCGCGGCGCAAATCGGAGGCGTCGACGACATCGTCGTGGAGCAGGGTGGCGGTATGGATCAGTTCGATGATGGCAGCCAGAGAGGGTGCCTGCTCGATCTTGCCGCCCAGAGCGCCGGCGGACAGGAGCACGACCAGCGGCCGCAGACGTTTGCCGCCGCTGTTGACGATATAATGGCCGAGCTGGTTGACCAGTACCACGTCCGAGCCCAGGCTGGACTCGATGCGTGCGTCAGTCGCGGTAAATTCGTCGGCAACCAGTGCCCGGATTTCTTCAAGTGTCATCAGTACCCTGGTTCCCTGTCATCGGCGGGAGCAAAAAATAGCGCCCGCCATGCTAATTAACTGTATGAGGCAGGTCAAGAGTGGCCATTTCCCGGGCCGACAGGGGATTGTGAGGGCAGCCGATATTGGTTGTTATTGAGACTTGCCAGCGTCCTGCGAATAGCTTAAAATGCGCGCCCTTTGTGGGGTTTAGCTCCTGGCACCAGCCTTGCGGGCCCATCCATACAGCATTCAATGAGAAGGTTCCAGTTATGTACGCGGTGATTCAAAGCGGCGGAAAGCAGCACCGGGTTAAAGAAGGCCAGCTGGTCAAGCTCGAGAAAATCGAAGCAGAGACCGGTGCGACAATCGATTTCGACAAGGTGCTCATGATCGGCAAGGATGGTGACATCCAGCTGGGCGCACCTTACCTGGACGGTGCCAAGGTTTCCGCTGAAGTGGTTCAGCAAGGCCGTGGCAAGAAAGTGCAGATCATCAAGTTCAAGCGTCGCAAGCACTATCGCAAGCAGATGGGCCACCGTCAGTGGTTCACTGAAGTAAAGATTACCGGCATCAGCGCCTGATCCCGTTTAACGAGGAGTAATACAATGGCACATAAAAAAGCAGGCGGTAGTACTCGTAACGGCCGCGATTCAGAATCCAAACGTCTTGGCGTCAAGCGTTTTGGCGGCGAGAGCGTTTCTGCCGGCAGCATTATTGTCCGTCAGCGCGGCACCCGTTTCCACGCCGGCGACAACGTCGGTCTCGGCCGCGACCACACCATTTTCGCCAAGGCGGATGGCAAGGTCCGCTTCGAGGTCAAAGGCAAGCAACAGCGCAAGTTTGTCAGTATTATCGCGGAATAAGCTCCGTACAGGCAGCATGTCAGTTTTGTCTAAAAAGCCTCGTCTTCGGACGGGGCTTTTTTTATAGTGTTTCAGAACTCCTTTTTCCAGCACTGACTCATGGGTCCAGCAAATGAAATTTGTCGATGAAGTGACTATCAAGGTTGCCGCCGGAGACGGTGGTAACGGTGCCATGAGTTTTCGCCGGGAGAAGTATGTCCCGCGGGGCGGGCCGGACGGTGGCGACGGGGGTGACGGCGGCAGTGTTTATCTGCAAGCGGATAACGAGCTCAATACCCTGGTCGATTATCGTTTCGTCCGGTTCTACGATGCCGAGCGGGGCGAAAATGGCAGTGGCTCCAACCGCACCGGCGCCAAAGGTGAGGACCGGGTGCTGAAAGTGCCTGTCGGCACCAGTGTCGTGGATCTGGATACCGGCGAAAAAGTCGGCGATCTGACCGAGGACGGCCAGCAATTGCTGGTCGCCCAGGGTGGTTTTCACGGTCTCGGCAATGCCCGCTTCAAAAGCAGTGTGAATCGGGCGCCCCGGCAGACCAGCCCCGGCACCCAGGGCGAAGTCCGGCAGTTGCGTCTGGAACTCAAGTTGCTCGCCGATGTGGGCATGTTGGGCTTGCCCAATGCCGGCAAGTCGACCTTCATCCGGGCGGTCTCCAATGCGACGCCGAAAGTCGCGGATTATCCTTTCACCACGCTGGTCCCGAATCTGGGCGTGGTCCGGGTCGACGCCTACAAGAGCTTTGTCGTCGCGGATATTCCAGGCGTTATTG
>JASBTO010000225.1 GCA_030148365.1 Kangiellaceae bacterium | reverse complement strand
GTGCCTCTCGGCCTCGGCCTCGGCATGGAAATTATCATGTTTGCGCTGGTCGGCTTGCTAATCGGCACTTACACCATTGAAATCATTGCCGGCCACCAGATAGCCATGAATATCGCCTCCATGACCTTTATGGTACCCCTCGGCATTTCAATCGGCATTACCGCCAGGGTTGGGTTTGCAATGGGTCGCGGCTCCCTCGGCGCGGTACGCCTGTCCGGGTTTGCCGGTATTGGTGTCGCAGCCCTGTTCCAGATCCTGTCGGCGACACTCATGATTACCGTTCCCGCCTGGCTTGCCGGCTTCTATACCAGCGATCAGACGGTGATTGCCATTGCCGTGCAACTGCTGTTTTTTGCTGCCGTATTCCAGTTTTCCGATGGTATCCAGGTCGCCAGTGGCGGCGCCCTGCGCGGCATGAAAGACACTCGCGTCCCCATGTTAATCAATATGGTGGCCTATTGGGTGGTCGGCTTCCCGATTGGCTACTACCTGGCGGAGACGGCGGGTCTGGGTGCAAAGGGCTACTGGATAGGCCTGATTGCCGCCCTGTCGACCTCCGCAGTGCTGCTGTTCGCGCGCTTTTACCGGAAATCCCATAACCGGGAAGAAGTCGCCGGACTTGCCGCTTCTCCGGACAGCACGTAAACTATCCCCCGCTCCAATGACCCACAGAACCGCCATGAACCCCTACTCCCTTGACTCCTATCAGCGCCCGACTCTGGAAACTCCGGATCAGCAGGACCGGATTTTACTGCATTCCTGTTGCGCACCCTGTGCCGGTGAAGTCATGGAAGCCATCAAGGCATCGGGGATCGCACAGACGGTATTTTTCTATAACCCGAATATCCATCCCGTCGAGGAATACGAAATCCGCAAGGACGAAAACAAGCGGTTTTGTGACAAGCTCGATATTCCCTTTATCGATGCCGATTATGACAAGGACAACTGGTTCGACCGGATTGAAGGCCTGGAAGATGAACCGGAACGCGGTAAGCGCTGCACAGTCTGTTTTGATATGCGCTTCGAGCGTACCGCGCTCTATGCCCATGAACACGGTTTCCCGCTGATCTCCAGTACCCTGGGTATTTCCCGCTGGAAAAACATGGAGCAAATCAACGACTGCGGTGTGCGCGCCGCCGATCGCTACGACGAACTCGACTACTGGACGTTCAACTGGCGCAAGCAAGGCGGCGCCCAGCGCATGATCGAGTTATCGAAGCGCGAAGAATTCTATCAGCAGGAATACTGCGGCTGTGTGTACAGTTTGCGGGACACCAACCGCTGGCGGATGGCCAACGGCCGCCCCCGCATCAAACGGATGGTCAAGTTCTATGGCCGGGACATGATCCCGACCCGGGAACCCGAAGACAGCTAGGCGTCAATCCCTTCAGTTTTTCTTCTTGTTTCTTAGTTCCTGAACCTGGCGGGAAGCCGGATTCGCCCTGTTTTTTCTTTCCCGAGTTTGCGGTGCCGGCGTCATCCGCGGGCCGCTCGAGCTGCTACCGCTATCAACACCGTCTTTCGGATAATAATGGCGATGACGATGCCCGCGGCGGTAATAGTAGCCACCGTAAATAAATGGCGAGCGGTAGTAAGGCCAGTAGTTCCAGCGGCTGTAGTAGGGATACCAGAAGGGGTCCCAGTGGGAATAAGGCACGCCGACATAGTAGTAGTCAGGCCGCTCCTGCCACAGGTGATAGCCGGAAGAGATGACGACGGGGAACTTGTAATTGTGATCGCCAATTTTGCCGGCAATGGCATCACCCAATGCGCCGACCACCGTGATCTCCCGACCGGGTTCGTAGATTACCGGGTCAAGAAATCCTGGCACCAAGGCAATAAACCGGCCGCCGGTAGAGTCGGTGGTTTCCGGGCGCCCCATACTGTCGAGAGGCTGGCCGACAATTTCGACCAGCGTATCTTCAGGTCGATTCTCGACCCTTGCGACCAGTCCGCCCCATCGCACCGAAGTTCCCTTGTGGGCTTCCGGTTGCTGCACAGCTTGCTGTAAGGGCAGGTGCGTCGCAGACTCAAACCGGATGGCATTGGGCGCGCTGACACAACCCGCGACCAGCAAGACGGTCGCTGTCAGCAGTCCGGCCAGAGTGTTTCTGCTCGCTGAATTAATCATAGAGTCCTCGTTCGCTAAAGGAGATATCCGTAAAATCCGGAACGATCGATAATGAATCAGACAGTCCCGGACACTATTATTTCACAGTATCCGGGTAGCGACCTGAACCTGACCTTAATTAAATCATGCCTTTGCCACTTACTGCTGTGGCTTTTTCACAGCTTTTTTGGCGACTTGATCCCGCAGATAGACGGGGCGCGCCTGCTCCGCAGGCTCGGCCTGGCCAGCATCCAGTAACGGTTTTGCCAGTCGGATCATCCAGGCTGCATCGGGAAACCTTTGTGCGGACTCCCGCGTCAACCCGGGCTCTGAAGGCAAGGCCAGGCTGTCCTTGTAGACTTGCCAGCCATTGCCGATCGCCAGTACCGATTTTGCCTGCCAGACATCCGGCAGCTGCAAATCGGCGGGCGGCAATACCCGCTCCTCGCCAACGGGCTGCATCAGTCCGGACTCATCCCGCTCAAATGCGCCGGTATAGATTTCCCCCATCCGAGCGTCCAGCGCAACGAGCACCCGGTCGGCCGGTGCGCCGGCCCGATCGGCCTCCTCCGCAGCGCCCTGGGCCATTGCCCGCAGCGCAGAGACACCCAAGGTCGGGACGCCGGCGCCGAAGGCAAGACCCTGAGCCACGCTCACCGCTATTCGTATACCGGTAAAGGCGCCGGGACCCCGACCATAGACCAGCGCATCCAGATCCATCAGGCTGATACCAGCCTCTTCAAGCAGGCCCTCGACCATGGGAAGCAGCAGCTCCGCATGCCGCCGCGGCGCAACTTCAAAACGGGAAAGTACGGATCCGCCGGATTGCAGAGCCACAGAGCAGGCTTCCGTGGAACTGTCCAGTGCCAGAATGGTATTCATGACTGAGCCGCCTGTAACGGCAGATCTTTGACTTCATGGTCTTGCAGGAATTCCCGGGCCCTGGTTGCCGAGCGTGTTCGCGGCAACGGAGGCAGACTTTGCAGAAACCGCCGTCCGAAAGAACTGCCCACAAGTCGGGGATCGCACAGGACCAGCAGCCCCCAGTCACTGGCATCCCGAATCAACCGGCCACTGCCCTGGTTCAGGGACAGGACCGCCAAGGGGATTTGCAGTTCCTCAAACGGATCTCCGCCCCGGGCCCGGCACGCCCTTATCCTGGCGGCCAGCAGTGGATCGCCAGGCGAAGCAAACGGTAGCTTGTCAATCACGACGATGGACAGGGTGTCGCCCTTGACGTCGACACCCTCCCAGAAACTGCCGGTGCCGAGCAGCACGGCATTGCCGGCGACCCGGAAAGCTTCGAGCAACTCGTTCTTGCCGGCTTCACCTTGCACCAGCAAGGGCAGATCGAGCTCTTGCCGGAGTCGCTCTGCGGCCAGCTGCAGGGCCCGATGACTGGTAAACAGCAAAAAGGCCCGTCCGTTATTGGCTTTCAACAGAGGTACCGCCGCATCCAGAACCGCATCGGTATAACCGGGAGAGCCCGTATCCGGCATGCCCCGGGGAACATACAACAGGGATTGCCGGGCAAAATCAAACGGACTTGTCAGCCGTAGCGCCTCGGCAGCGTCCAGTCCCAGCGATCCCAGAAAATGTTCAAAGTTTTCGCCAACCGCCAGGGTGGCCGAAGTGAAAATCCAGCTTTCTGCACCCTGCTCCGTGCGGCTTTGGCGAAAACTGTCGCTGATCTCAAGAGGCGTCGTGGATATGGTGTAACCGCGCCGAAATGTCTCGAACCAGTGGACCTGCTCTGCAGTCTGCTCGGCGCACAGTTGTTTGAGCAGCGTGCAAAGTTCGAGCGCCCGTCGATGGCAGGACTCCAGGCCTTTGCTTCGCGCAGCCTGGGACTCCAGTTGTCGGGCCAGTTCCTGAAGCTCCTCGACCAGTTCCCCGGCGGCCGCCACGAGTTTACCCTGTTGCAAACTGCGCCACTCGCCGCGCTGGCTTTGTTGACCGAAGGCCAGGCGAAAATCACCGTTGGCACGTTCAACACGCCGGCACATGGCCGGGATCACCGCGGCATCCCGGGCACTGGTCAGGTATTCCACTTCGCAATCGCGCAATAAATCCAGCAGTTGGCGGCTGGAAAATCGCTGTCCGTAAAACAGGGTTGCCGTTTCCGGAAGCTGGTGCGCCTCATCGACGATGACCACCTCGGGTGTCGGCAATAATTCGCCGAAGCCGTCTTCTTTGAGAACCATGTCGGCCATCAGCAAGTGATGGTTGACGACCACCAGGTCGGCATCCATCGCCTTGCGCCGGGCCTTGACCAGATAACAGTCGTCATAGAGCTCACAATCCGTGCCTAGACAGTTCTCACTGGTCGAGGTGACCATCGGGATGATCCCGTCGTTCTCCGGCAACTCGGGCATCTGGGTAAGATCGCCGGAGCGGGTTTTGGCCGACCAGGATTTCACTTTTTCGAGAAGCGCCGCCTGTTCGCGGCTTTGGAAACGACCTTCGCTGGCGGCGAGTTGTAACCGGTGCAAGCACAGGTAATTGGCACGGCCCTTCAGGAGTGCGAGGCTTGGCGCCGCCTTCAGGGCCGAGCAAACTGTCGGAAGGTCCCGATAAAAGAGCTGATCCTGAAGATTTTTGGTGCCGGTTGAAATGAGGGTTTTCTTGCCGGACAAAAGGGCCGGCAACAAATAGGCAAAGGTTTTACCGGTACCGGTACCGGCTTCCACGACCAGATTGCCGCCGTTGCGGACGACCTCCTCAACCGCGCGTGACATTTCTGTTTGCGCCTCGCGCGGCGCAAACCCGGGGATGACATCGGCGAGCGGACCGGTTTCCGACAGCAACTCGCTCAGTTTCGGGGCTGGTTCGAGGCTCAACGTAAGTCGCCCTTCAGAAAAGCAATGACGGCATTATCCGTGGCCGCGCCCTGAAAGTCCAAACTGCGGACAGCGTATCATTTCAGGCTGAATTCAGACCATACCGGACAATGATCCGAGGGTCGCTCCATGGCGCGAATATCATAGTCAATGCCGCAATCGACCAGCCGGCTATTGAGTTCCTCGTCAGCCAGTATTGTATCTATCCTGAGTCCGCGGCGCGGTTCCCGATCAAAGCCGCGGCTACGGTAAT
>JASBTO010000211.1 GCA_030148365.1 Kangiellaceae bacterium | reverse complement strand
CCATGGTGGATGTGAATGTACACCCGACCAAGCATGAGGTGCGTTTCGCCAACGCCCGGCAGATCCATGACTTTATCGGCCAGATTGTCTCGCAACGGTTGCGCGAATCGGAGCCGGTGATTGGCGGGCGTCGTGCCGAAGAGCCGGCGATTGCCGCCGGCCACAGCCGGGTAAGAAATTATCGGCCAGACCCATATTATGCGCCGAGGGCCAGGCCCGCATCGGAGCACTGGCGGCAGTATTTCAGTGCTGGGCAGGCGCCGGCCCGGCAACCGGACGCGAGGCCCGCCGGTTGGCAACAGATTGGCCGGATCGGCGAACGCTTCGCGCTGCTCTCTGATCAGGACGATATTTTCATCGCCGATCTGGAGCGCCTGCTGGTCGCTACGGTGAGGCTGGCGCTGGCGGGGGCGCCGGACTCCGTCGCACTGTTATTGCCGGAGCGGCTGAGTGTCCCGGACAGCGAACGTCTCGGGACCTGGGTGGCTGACGGCCATTTACAGACCCTCGGCTTTGAGCTGACCCGCGCCGGACCAGACAGCTGGATACTGCGCCGGATCCCCGAAATACTTCAAAGCCTGCAGGCAATTCCCGTACTGGAAGCCTGGCTGGCGAAACTTTTGAACAGCGGTGATTGGCAACTGGCAACAGCTCGTGAGCAACTGATTGCGGCCTGTGCCGAACGCATCCCGGAGGCACCGGCACCGGTTCCCGCACAGTTGCTGGCCCAGCTGCCTGAAGCATCCCGGGGCAATGTGCAGAAATTCGGGTTGCAGCGTCTGACGGAGAGCGAAATTGGTCGATACTTTTTCCCGAACCCGTGACCTGCCACCTGCGATCTTTCTGATGGGGCCGACGGCCGCGGGCAAGACCTCGCTGGCCATCAAGCTGGTGGAAGAATTTCCCTGCGACATCATCAGCGTGGATTCCGCCATGGTCTACCGCGACATGGATATCGGCACGGCAAAGCCGTCGCCGGAAGAGCTCGCCCGGGCCCCGCACCGTCTGGTTGATATCTGTGATCCGGCGGACCCCTATTCGGCGGCCCGCTTTCAGAAGGACGCACTTCGGGAAATGACCGAGGTGACCGAGGCTGGCCGGGTGCCCCTGCTGGTTGGCGGTACCATGCTTTATTACAAGGCGCTGCTCGGCGGACTGGCACCAATGCCCAAAGCGGATCCGGCACTGCGCGAGCGGCTCCAAACGGAGTTGCAGACCCAGGGTCCGGAACGGATGCACCGGAAGCTGGCAGCACTCGATCCCGAGGCGGCCGCCCGCATCCACGTCAATGATCCGCAGCGTCTCATTCGGGCGTTGGAGGTCTGTGAGCTGAGTGGCCGGTCGCTGACAAGCCTGCATGAAGAGCAGGAAAATCAGGCCTTGCCCTGGCGACCCATTCAGGTGGCATTGATCCCCGGAGACAGGAGCCGACTGCACAAACTCATTGCGGAGCGCTTTGATGCCATGCTGGCGGCCGGCTTCGTGGATGAAGTGGCAGAGTTGCACAAAAGAAATGATCTGGGTCTGGAACTTCCGTCCATCAGGTCAGTCGGATACCGGCAAGTCTGGCAGTACCTTGATGGCGATTTGTCTCTTGAAAATGCTGTTGAAAAAGCCCGGACGGCGACCCGGCAATTGGCCAAAAGGCAATTGACCTGGTTACGGAGCTGGCGAGATGCCGAAAGTTTTGACGCTTTCGAAAACAATCTTCCTGCATCGATTATGACGTTTATTGGCAGACAACCGGGTTTGTGAACGCGGTAACAATTCCTGACAATATGTGCAAAATACCGGTCTTTTTTAAGCAATAAAAGCCTTTCATAATCAATGGCAGCCAGTATAATAAGCGTAATTAGCGAATAATAGGTGGCCGGAAGGCCAAACAATAAATGAAGACATTTGAGGAGAATAAGATGTCGAAGGGGCAATCGCTACAAGACCCTTTTCTGAATGCATTACGCCGCGAGCGAGTCCCCGTCTCTATATACCTGGTAAACGGGATCAAGTTGCAGGGCCAGATTGAGTCCTTCGACCAGTTCGTTGTATTGCTGAAAAATACCGTTAGCCAGATGGTGTACAAGCACGCCATATCCACAGTGGTTCCCATTCGCAATGTGCGTCTGCCGCATCAGCAGCAGGGTACTCAGGGAGCGCCGGGCATGGAAGGCCAGGACAACGGCAATGGCGGCGGATACGGTGGTATCTGATTCCTGAATAGGGAGAAACCGGCCGGGTGGCCGGTTTTTTCATGCCGGAATTTTGACCCCCGACCGTCAGGGACGCCGAGTCAGCGGGTGCCGTTCAGGTAACCTGCACGTTCTGGCAGGCAAATTTCGTCTGCCAGCCATATCAGCAGCGCCGGGATCCGGTTTATAATGTGCGTCCTATGAAGATAAATCACACTTATCGTGTTTGATCGCCATTCCGGCGGTGAGCGCGCCATCCTCGTCCATACCGAACTCGATCGCGGCACCAATCGTGAAGACCTCGCGGAATTCGCCGATCTGGTCAGTTCCGCCGGCATTGATGCGGTGGAACTGGTTACCGCCCGCCGACAAAGCCCCCAGGCCAAATTCTACATTGGTACGGGCAAGGTCGAGGAACTGGCTAAGGCGAGAGCCGCTACCGAAGCCGATGTCGTGCTGTTCAATCACGAGTTGTCACCTGCCCAGGAGCGTAATCTGGAGCAGGAACTGCAATGCCGGGTGGTGGACCGTACCGGACTGATTCTGGATATTTTCGCGCAGCGGGCCCAGACCTTTGAGGGCAAGCTGCAGGTGGAACTGGCCCAGCTGAGGCATATGTCGACCCGGCTGGTACGCGGCTGGACGCACCTTGAGCGACAAAAGGGCGGAATCGGCTTGCGCGGTCCGGGCGAGACCCAACTCGAAACGGACCGCCGGTTATTGCGGGAGCGCATCCGGACTATCGAAAAGCGCCTGGAAAAAGTTGACAGGCAGCGCGACCAGGGGCGCCGATCCCGGAAGCGCGCCAACGTGCCTACTGTATCCCTGGTGGGCTATACCAACGCCGGCAAGTCGACGCTTTTCAACCGGTTGACGGAATCGCAGGTCTATGCCGCGGATCAGCTGTTCGCCACCCTGGACCCGACCCTGAGACGGCTTGAGGTGGCCGGCAATGTCCCGGTTATTCTCGCCGATACGGTAGGTTTTATACGGCATTTGCCCCACGATCTGGTGGCGGCATTCCGTGCCACCTTGCAGGAATCGATTCAGGCTGATCTTCTGTTACACATTATCGATGCAGCGAGCGAGCGAAGAGACGACAATATGAGCCAGGTGGTCAAGGTACTGGCCGAAATCGGTGCAGGAGACGTACCGGTGCTGGAAGTCTATAACAAGCTGGATTTGGTACCCGGTGCCGCCCCGAGGATTGACCGGGATATCGACGGTCGCCCAATCCGGGTCTGGGTATCGGCCGAAACCGGCGCCGGTATGGCATTGCTGCAGGAAGCGATTGCCGAGCTGGTCGAAGAAGACATGATCATCAAGCGGTTGCAATTGCCGCCGGACGAATCCCGCCTGCGGGGTCTGCTTTACGATTTGAAATGCATTCAGCAGGAACAAATCGGTGACCAGGGCAACAGTTTGCTTGATATCCGGCTGGCCATTTCCGATTGGCGGCGATTAAAGAGACGCGTGGGTCAGGATATCGAAAAATTTGTGGTAGGCTAGGCAGCCGTTTTCATCAATCCCTGATAAACAAGAGTTACTGGAGACAGATATGGCGTGGAATCAACCGGGCGGTAGTGACAAGGACCCCTGGAACAACCCCAACCGGAAAGGTTCCGGCGGGGACCTGGACAAGATGCTCAAGGATGCCGGCAAGAAAGTTGGCGGCATCTTCGGCAAGGGTGGCAATACCGGGGGCGGCAAGAGCTTCTGGATACCGGGGATCATCGTCCTCGCGCTGCTCTATATTTTCAATGCGGCCTACACGATTGACCAGAAGGAAAGAGGCGTGGTGCTCCGGTTCGGAGAATACCTGCGCACCGATCAGCCTGGCCTGCATTTCGTATTTCCGCCGATGGACCGGGTTCATATCGTCGATGTGGAAAGTGTCCGTGAAGTCGACGTGCGGGGTACCATGCTGACCCAGGACGACAATGTTGGTACTGTCCAGATCAAGGTCCAATACCGGGTATCCGATCCTCTGAACTATCTGTTCAACGTCAAAGACCCGGATAACACCATGTACCAGGTCACTGAAAGCGCGCTGCGTCAGGTGATTGGCCATACCAATCTGACCGATGCGAGAACCCGGGACAAGGAAAAAATCCGTGCCAATATCGGTCGGGAGATCAATGCCATCATTGAGCCCTACAAGACCGGCCTGTCGGTTCTGCGGGTCAACCTGCTGGGTAACGTGGATGTACCACGGGAAGTCCGGCCGGCATTCGATGACGCCATCAAGGCGGAAGAGGACGAAGCCAAGTTCAAGAACCAGGCGGAAGCCTATCGCAACAAGAAACTGCCCCTGGCCGAAGGTAATGCCGAGCGGAAAATCCAGGAGGCCGAAGCTTATCTCGCGCAGGTGACCGAGCGCGCCCGCGGTGAAGTGGCGCGGTTCGAAAAACTGCTGCCGGAATACCGGGCGGCGCCGGAAGTGACCCGTGAGCGGCTTTATCTGGAAACCATGGAGCAGGTTCTTTCCAGTACCAGCAAAGTGGTGCTGGACACTGAGGGAGGCAATAACATGACCTATCTGCCCCTCGACAAAATCATTCAGAAAAGCCCAAGCCGGCCTCCGGCCGACGACGAGCAGTAGAGAACGGGGAGATTAATCAAGATGCATAGCAAATTATTCGGAGTCGTCATGGCGGTGGTGGTACTGCTGCTGGTACTGTCCGTATCCCTGTTCCGGGTTCAGCAATGGGAAAGGGCCATTGTGCTCCGGTTCGGTGAAATTATTGTCAATGACGAAGGTGGAAGTCGGGTTTACGAACCGGGCCTCTACATCAAGATTCCCTTTGCCGATCGGGTCGTAAAAATGGATGCCCGCATCCAGACCGCCGACGGAGACTCTAACCGGATTGCCACTTCCGAGCAGAAGGACCTGATTGTCGATACTTACGTCAAGTGGAGAATCGAAAATTTCGGACAATTCTACCGGCGAACCAACGGCAACCTGAACACGGCCCAGGGACTGCTGGAAAATACCGTCGAAAACGCCCTGCGCATCGAGTTCGGCAAGCGCGCCCGGCATCAGGTGGTATCCGGCGAGCGGACCGAAGTGATGGATATCCTGCGCAAGGACACCAACACCCTGTCCCCGGAGTTGGGGATTAAGGTGGTGGATATCCGGGTCAAGAAAATCAACCTTCCGGACGAGGTCAGCGAGTCGGTCTATGACCGGATGCGCAAGGAGCGGGAGCGGATCGCCAACAAGCATCGTTCCGACGGCGAGCGGGAAGCGAACATCATCCGGGCCAAGGCCGACGCTGATGTGCAGCGGATTCTGGCCGAAGCGGACCGCAAGGCAAGGCAGATACGCGGTGGCGCCGATGCCACGGCCGCAGAAATCTACGCCAAAACCTACCAGAAGGACCCCGAGTTCTACGCTTTCCTGCGAAGTCTCGATGCTTACAAGGCCTCCTTCGACAGCAAACAGGATGTGCTGGTGATCAAGCCGGACAGTGAGTTTTTCCGGTATTTCAAAAATCCGGGCAATAAATAGTCTGTTTGCATGGTCCCGGCAGCTTGCAGGATGACAGGCTCCGGTGGTCATAATCAAAAGCCAAAAAGGTCGGGTTCCCGGCCTTTTTTGTTGCTCCGCCGTGGCCGCGGATAGCCGGAGGCGGCCAAAAAATTAAGGAAATAGGGGGCGGAACAAGGTAAAATCCGCCGTTTCTTCAATTCCGGACAAAAGCCCGTTGCGCGTCTGGCGGGTAAAAGAGAATCGATGGCACAAAGTGTAGTGGTCCTTGGTACCCAATGGGGTGACGAAGGAAAAGGTAAAATCGTGGACCTGCTCACCGAGCGGGCAAATGCAGTGGTCCGTTTTCAGGGCGGACATAACGCCGGCCACACCCTGGTCATCGGCGGAGAGAAAACCGTTCTGCATCTGATCCCTTCCGGAATTCTCAATGACGGTGTGGAGTGCTATATCGGCAACGGCGTGGTCGTGGCCCCCGATGCGCTGCTCAAGGAAATGAAAATGCTGGCGGATCGCGGCGTCCCCGTTCGTGAGCGTCTGCGTATCAGCCCGGCCTGCCCCCTGATCCTGCCGTATCACGTGGCGCTGGATGTGGCCCGGGAAGCGGCCAAGGCACCGGACAAGAAGATCGGCACCACGGGCCGCGGCATTGGTCCGGCCTATGAGGACAAGGTCGCCCGCCGCGGTTTGCGCATTGATGACCTCTTCCATATCGAACGCCTTGAAGAGAAACTCAAGGAGGTTCTGCACCTCCACAATTTCGTGCTCACCAATTACTTCAACGCCGAACCGGTGGATTTTGATGAAACCCTGGCCTTGTGCCGTCAGTATGCCGAAGAGCTGAAAGATTTGGTGGCTGATGTACCGGCGATTCTGGAGCAGAAGCGGATCGAGGGTAAAAAGCTGTTATTCGAGGGTGCCCAGGGCACTTTGCTCGACATTGACCACGGCACCTTCCCCTTCGTGACCTCCTCCAATACCACAGCCGGCGGCGTTGCCACCGGCAGCGGCTTCGGCCCCCGTTATGTTGATTACGTGCTGGGCATTACCAAAGCCTACACCACACGGGTCGGTGGTGGACCTTTCCCGACCGAGTTGTCCGATGCGATCGGCGCGCGGCTGGCGGAGAAGGGTAACGAGTTCGGCGCGACGACCGGCCGCGCACGTCGATGCGGCTGGCTGGATGCGGTCGCGCTCAAGCGGGCGGTCGCCATCAACAGCGTCAGCGGACTCTGCATGACCAAGCTGGACGTGCTCGACGGACTCGAGACTGTCCGGATCGGCATTGCCTACGAATGCGACAGCAATGGGCGGCTCGACAACACGCCCTGCAGCGCTGAGGGCTACGCCAGCGTCAAACCGGTCTACATCGAGATGCCCGGCTGGTCGGAGTCCACATTTGGCGCAAAGTCGATGGACGATTTGCCGGCCAATGCCAAAGCCTTTCTGAACAAGGTGGAAGAAGTCGTCGGCGTGCCGATCGATATCATTTCCACCGGGCCCGATCGGGTAGAAACCATCACCCTGCGGGCGCCTTTCGACGCTTGAATTATGCGGGGGCGGGGCACGGCGTCGCCGGCCTCGCCAATAGTTTTCTCGCGCAGCGCAGGATCCTGCCCCCGCTATTGCGGCCGACAGCTAGTCCGGTAGCTGCCGGACACAGCCGTTAACAACTTCTGCTTCAGGTTTACCAGCATCGCTGGTAGATTCACGGAAAGGTAACCCAAGGACAGAGGTAACCCGTGACAGCACTCCAGGGGCGTATTGTTTCGATCGACATTCTCCGGGGCCTGGTCATTGCCTTGATGGCGCTGGATCACGCCCGGGATTATTTTGCGCCCACGCCCTTCGACCCCGTTGACCTGAGCCAGACTTCCAGCGGCTGGTTTGTGACCCGCTGGATCACCCATCTCTGTGCACCCGTGTTTGTCTTTCTGGCCGGCACCAGCGCATTTCTGCGCAGCCAGAAATATTCTCGCAAGGATATGTCCGTCTACCTGCTGACCCGGGGTCTGATGCTGGTGATTCTCGAGCTGACCTGGAACAGTTTTATGTGGCAGTTCGGTTATTCCGTAATGGTCATGCAGGTACTTTGGGCCCTCGGCTGGTCCATGGTGACACTGGCCGGCCTGATCTGGCTGCCGAAATGGGCGATCGGGGCGTTTGCGGCGATCACCATCGGCGCTCACAATTTACTGGATCCCATTGAAGCCGTGCACCTGGGCGACTGGTCCTTCGCCTGGATGATTGCCCATGAGCCGGGATTCCGCCCCGGCACCATCGCCCAGGGGATCTATGTCGGCTATCCGCTGATCCCCTGGCTCGGCGTGATGGCCGCCGGCTACCTGTTTGGCGAGTTGCTGCTGAAACCGGAAACAAGCCGGCAACGGGGTTACCTGATTATCGGGTTCGGCTTGATCGTCCTGTTCGTGCTGCTCCGCTCAGGCAATCTTTATGGCGATCCGCTGCCCTGGAGCGAGCAGGTGCGGGGCGGGCTCTACTCTTTCTGGTCGTTCATCAATACCCAGAAGTATCCGCCTTCACTGCTGTATCTGTGTATGACTCTCGGACCTTCGATGTTATTGCTCTGGGTTTTTGAGAAGTGGCCCTTGAAACCCCTCAACCTGTTGCTCCCGTTTGGCCGCGAACCCCTGTTTTTCTACTTGTTGCATGTGCCCATCATTCACGCCCTGTCCATCGCTTTTCATCTGCTGACCAGCGGCGGCATTGTCAATTTTTTCGCAGGCCCGCAGACCTGGCCGGAAACCTACGAGGCAAGTCTTCTGGTCGCCTACGGATCCTGGCTGGTGGTCCTGATCATCATGTATTTCCTGTGTCTCTGGTACGGAAAGTTCAAGCGTAACCGGCGCCGGCATAATCCGCCTGCGCCGGTGGTCGCGTGAGTGTTGCAGACCCCGGATCAAGGAGTTCTGCAACGCCAGCTTTTCATTCAGGGTCCTTTGGGGCAGATCGCCCGCGAATCGGGCATATGCCCCTCTCACTTCCCGATTAGTCACAGAAAAACAACAAGATAGTGTAATAAATCCTTCCAGAATGATGGCACGATCTCTGCAAATTCCAAAGGGCAGGCCGATTACCGGTCGAACCAATTTGCAGGAGAAATTTATTATGAGGACTATAAACCAACTGATTATCGCAACTTCCGTAGCTGCTGTTTTGGCTCTCCCGGGCGTAACCTCAGCCCGGGAAGCAGGAACCCGTTACCATGCGAAGTTGTCAGCGGTCCAGATCGCGGAACAGGCGAATGGCCGGGCGCTTTTTGAACGGACGCCGGTGGTCCGGAAATTTTCAGTATCGGTTGAAGGTATGACGCCACGCGTCCAACTGGACGTTATGGTGGCCAATATTGTGGTTGGCACCATGACCATTGACAGTTATGGTCAAGGTCGACTGGAAATGGACTCTGTATTTGAACGGGGCGACGGGCCCGGCACGTGGCTCCCCAATGATTTTCCCGTGATCGATGGTGGAGAATTGGTAAAAATCGGTTTTCTGGAGGGAAATCTGCAAGAAGTCAAAATCGAAGAAAATTGACCTGTTAAGGTTTTTCGCAATCCGGAGCAAGCCGATAAAAAACCCGCCAGGCGGCGGGTTTTTTATCGGCTCCGTTTAATGTGCCCGCTTGGTAAACCAGCGGATGACGAGGAGACACAAGAGGCTGCCGACAATGCCGGCGGGCAAAGAGCCGCCCCCTCCGCCGCCTCCGCCAGAGGCAGGAGACGCCGGGGGTGGGGCCGGAGGGGGAGGAGGAGTCCCTCCGGGCGGCGGCGAACCGGCAGCGGCAGCTGTGAATTTGGAAATGGTTCCTATACCACGTCCTCCGAGTCCGCCTTTGATATCAATGGCGGGAGCCGCGGGCTTGCTGACATTGGTTCGGTCTTCCAACTGAATTTCAGCATTGGACAGTGTGTGAGAACCGGGGTCATAGAGTCCGTCTTCCGCAGCGACCTCCGCACCTGCGGTGAGCAAGGCGAAAAAAGCGGCTTTGCTGATCGAATTGCCCGCTTCATCCCGAAAACTGCTGCCCGTGGTATTGATGTTGACTCCCAGAATGGTAAAGGTGTCGCCGGCAAGATCAGCAGCCGGTCCTCTGACATCGACATCGTCGAACTCCGGATCGCCGCGCTCTCTAACCCGGGAAGCCACGACCACGCCGCCGTCAAGATAGCCGCGCACTTCAATATGCTGATCTGCACCTATGCCGCTGGCGACAATATTGTCTTCGTCCTCGGTCAGGCTGTTAATGATGACGGGGATTTGTAAAACAGTAAGGCCATTACCGATATCGATATCCGCCGGACTCACAGGGGCGCGAATTCTTACCCGGGACTGACGGAAAGTGACGGCCCGGGCAACCAGGGTGTCGTTGCTTGCGTCAAGCTCGCCAAGCACCTCGACGAAACTGTTAACCTGCAAATCTTCGACATCACCACCGATAAATACCGTCGTGCTGTCAAAGAGAACCCGCTGTTCATTCAGGAAGAAGCTGCCGGGCAGAGCCAGCGCCGTGATCAGGCCTGACTGCACGGCACGGATCAGGGCGCCGCTGACATCGTCCACAACCAGCGAAGGGTCGATGCACTCGATATCGGTGACGGTATCAAGGGGCTGCCCGGCCGCAAACCCGGGATCAGGAGTGGCCTTGATTTCAACCAGCGCCCCCGTCACCAGACCACTGTCACAGTCTCTCGGTGTAATGCCCGTATCGATGACTTCCTGGGTGCCGATAAAAATACTGGTAGCAGACTGTCCCGTGACCACACCGGTGAGTTTCCACTCGTCGACGCCGGCGCTTTTCAACTCCAGCCGAAGTACGCGGAGCCCGCCGCTTTCAATCGGCAGACCGCTGATTTCGAGAATGTCGCCCGGGTTGAGGCTGCCCAGCGTTGATGGTGACAAATCTTCGAAAACGGTGTCGGACTCGATAATCAGTCTCTGGTCGAAGACTTCCAGCGGGCTGACCGAGGTTACCGGCCCCTTTAACTGAATGGTAGCGGTGGCAGACAGCACGGTGCCAGCAGTGAAATCGTCACTGACGTCATCCCCCACATCAAACTTTACAAGGTAGCCTTCGTGACTGAGAGCTTCGAAGTCTTCCTGACTGATCGCTTCATCATCCAGAAACATTTCGGTGCTTTCCGTGACCGTGAAATTTCGGGAGTCATCAATGGTGAATTCATTGGCGGACAAGCCGTGGAAAGCGGAAAAGCAGATAAGCCCACATGCGAGTCTGGCGAGGAATCCGGGAGCAATTGACTTTACCATGATTAAAGAATGTCCTAAGTTTAGGGCAACATTGAAAGCAGTTGCCGTGAGTCCATGTCAATAAACAGTGCAGCAATTAGTGTGCCAGAGAAATGTACGTGAATCCCGGCGGATTCGCGGATTTCCGGAGGCCCTGTCTGGGGCCGGCTGGGGGATATGCCCCACCGGTGCGGGGGAAATGGCCCATACCACTGGATTGCGTAGCCCTGTGCAGCAATTGATTTCAACGATTTGCCGGGGGCTGAGCGCAGGTTTCTTGTGTGTATGCCTGACCTGGCCCATGAAGCTGTTTGCCATCCCTGACTGGCAAATTCACGCGCACTTCAAAACGCTCGGGATCCGTGACGGCCTGAGCCAGAGTTCTGTTACCGATCTGGTTCAGGATCAATTCGGATTTCTCTGGATTGCTACCCAGGACGGGCTCAACCGCTACGACGGATACGAGTTTGTGAACTACAAGCACTCGCCGGATGACCGGATGAGTCTCTCAGATAACTGGCTGACGGCGCTCGCGACAGACCACCAGAACCGGCTTTGGATTGGTACCAACGGACACGGCCTGAACATCATGGAGTTGACGACGGGGATTATCTCGCGATTCAGTGCAGAGGCGCCATTCGGAGACAGGTTAAAAAAGGTCTACACCTTGTTTCCGGATTCAAGGGGCCGGCTCTGGATTGGCACCTTTGGCGACGGAGTCGGCTGGATGGATCTCGAATCAGGGACGCTGCATTGGGTCCGCATACCTGGCGGGAAGGAGGCGGCGCCTGGCCTGTCAAAAATCTGGAGCTTTGCCGAATTCGACGGTGCGGTCTGGGCCGGCACGGATAGTGGACATGCAATCCGTATTCAGGGCGATGGCAGCAGTGCAGGGTCAGTCCAGGTAAAGGGCCTCGTACCGGGCAGTAAAGAGAGTGAGAGCTGGCCACTCAGATCTCTGGAGGTGTTCAGGGATCGACTTGTTGCTGCCAGCCCTGCGGGCATGGAAGTTCTCGCTACCAGGGAGGGAACCGATTCGGGTCGGCCCGACACGGACCTCCTGCCCGCTGTGGTGAAGGGGGAGGTTTTTACCCTGTTCAGCGACACCGGGGATGAGCTCTGGATAGGCACCATGGACAGGGGATTGTTTCGCCACCACTCCGGAACCGGGAAAAGCAGCCACTACCTGCACAGCGAGCAACGGGAAGACGGGCTTGGCGGAAACTTTGTCTCGGTGATCTACAGAGACCGCACCGGCATACTCTGGATAGGTACCGATGGCGGTGGGTTGTCCCGATTCGATCCCTCCGGCCTGCAGTTTGGCCATTTCAGCAGGCAGAGCACGGGAAGAAAGCTGGCTGATAATGTCATCTTCGCATTCGGCGAGTCACTCGACGGAAGCTTGTTAATCGGCACGGAGAACAACGGACTGCAGGCAGTAGATCCGGAGTCGGGCGGGAGCCGGTATGTGAACAGCAAATCCTCGCCCGCAGCGCTGGCTCACGATACCGTGCGTGCGCTCGCCACAGGGCCCAAGGGCGACCTCTGGGTGGGCACCGCCGGCGGCGGACTGACCCGTCTCAATGAGGAGCTGACCCGTGTCCGTCATTTCAATACTGACACAGAGCCCGCCTTGCCCGATAACTGGGTCCTGTCCCTGCTGTTTGATTCGGCTGACAGGCTCTGGATAGGCACCTATAACGGTCTGGTGCAAGCACGTACCGAGCCGGAACTGAAGTTTGAGCATGACCCTTCTGCATCCCATTCGCTCAACCAGAATATTGTTACCAGCCTGTTTGAAGACAGCCATCAACGCATCTGGGTGGGCACCTGGGGGCAGGGACTCTACCGTTTGTCGGAGGATTCCCGGCAGGTCCGGAATTATCGGGCCAGTCAGGACACGGACAATGCCCTCAGCAATGATCGCATTTGGTCTGTTTCCGAAAGCGCCGATGGTCGCATATGGGTGGGCACAGACGGCGGCGGACTGAGTGCTCTCAATCCCCGGAGTGGAGAGTTCCGGCATTACTCGTCGGCTGACGGATTGCCGAATGATGTCGTTTACGGGATCCTTCCGGATGCGTCCGGCAGCCTCTGGCTCAGCACCAATAACGGACTTTCCCGATTTAATCCGGACAGCGAAGAATTTACCAACTTCAGCACCGGGGACGGGATTCAGGCGCGGGAATTCAACGCCGGCGCTTACCGGAAACTGTCCAGCGGCGAGTTGGTGTTCGGTGGCATTAACGGCTTCAACAAGTTCACACCGGAATCCCTGACGACAGATACCGCCCTTCCCGAACCCGCCATTACGGGATTGTTGCTCTTTAACCAGCCAGTGACCGTCTCCTCCGGTGAAGATGCCTTGTTGAACCGGACAATTTTTGCCACCGATGAACTGGAACTGGATCACCGCCAAAACGTATTCTCTCTTGAGTTCTCTGGCATGTACTTTGCTAACCCGGAGGGTATGGAGTACCTTTACAAACTTCACAATTTCGACGATGACTGGATTTCCACCCAGGCCAGCAATCGCAGGGTTACCTACACAAATCTGGATGGCGGGGATTATGAATTCCTGTTAAAGGCGAAACAGGCAAACGGGGATTTTTCTCCGACCAGCAAGCTATTGGAGATCAGGGTGTTGCCACCGCCGTGGCAGGCCTGGTGGGCCTACCTGATTTATTTTCTGATCGCAGCGGGTATGGTGGGGCTTTATGTCCAGTCGTTACGGAAAAAGATTAACAGGGAGCAAGTCATTAACCGGCAATTGAAATCTCTCCAGTCGGAACTTATCGAAACCCGCATGCTCTCCGCACTGGGCGAAATGGCCTCTTCTGTCGCACACGGCATTCGCAATCCTCTGGCTTCCATTCGTACCAGCGCAGAACTGATTACAAGCACGGAGTCCGGCCCCACTGCCGAGTCCGGTCGTGAAATTATCGATCAGGTCGACCGACTGACCATATGGATAAAACAGTTGCTGGCTTTCAGGCAGGATGAGTCAGCCCATTTTGGCTCCGTCAATATTGCCAGTCTGCTGGAGGACTGCTTTGCAACCTACTCTCTGGCAATGGAGACTGCCGGGATTAAATACCGGATCCTGGCCGGGGAAAAGATTGCGGATATCGAGGCGGACCCCGCGTTACTGGGCCAGGCTTTCAATAATCTGATCGCAAATGCGGTCGAAGCCATGCCTGGTGGCGGAAAAATAGAAGTCACCGTGCGAGACCAGCCGGAAACCCTCGATGTGATCTTCGAAGACAATGGACCGGGCATGGATGCTGATATTCTTGAAAGACTTGGCGAACCGTTCAACACGTCCAAGAAGGAGGGGCTGGGGGTCGGCCTCATGCTGGTCAAAAGAATTTTGCGGCGGCACAAGGCCACACTTGAAGTTCTCCGGCCCAAAGACCCGGGAACAAGTTTTATTATCAGATTCAGAAAACAGGGAGCCGGAATTTGTTACCCAGCATAATGGTCGTTGATGACGAAGCCACCTTTCGCAAGAATGTGCACAGGTTTCTTGCCGGCAAGGGGTTTTCGGTCAGTTCCTGTGCTGACGGTCAGGAAGCCATCAAGGCCTTTCCCGGTTCGCGACCGGATGTGGTGTTGGTGGATTACCGGCTGCCGGATATGGATGGATTGTCGCTGTATGAAGAACTGAGCCGGATCGAACCGGATATAACTGCCATTCTCATAACCGGCGAAGGTAGCGTGGAAATAGCGGTACAGGCGATGAAGGCAGGGTTCTACGATTACCTGACCAAACCTGTGGCCCTGAGCGAATTGGCGTTGCTGCTGGAGAAGGTGGCGTCACACTCGAAAATCAGGAATGTTTTGGGGTATTTCCAACGCCGCGAGGCGGACCGGAGCGCAATTGACCAAATCGTGGGAAATTCCTCAGCTATCAGGGAACTCAAGCAACGCATCAATCAATTCATCAGCTCTGAATCCGGACTCCAGAATGCGACCCCGGCGTCGGTACTGATCACTGGCGAGACGGGTACCGGCAAGGAACTCGTAGCGCGGGCTCTACATTTTGGTGGCAATCGCAAGGAACAGCCTTTTATTGAGGTCAATTGTGCGGCCCTGCCGGAAAATCTCCTCGAATCGGAGCTTTTCGGACATGAACGGGGGGCGTTTACCGATGCCAAAAGCCGCAAGCCTGGCCTTTTTGAAGCTGCCGATGGTGGTACCCTTTTTATTGATGAGATCGGTGAACTGGATATCAATCTGCAAGCGAAGCTGTTGAAGGCACTCGAGCAAAAAACGGTGCGTCGTTTGGGTAGTAACCAGGAACGGAAAGTGGATGTGCGCATCCTGGCTGCAACGAATCAGGACCTGCAGGAGCGGGTCGCGGCAGGTCAATTTCGAGCTGATCTCTATTTTCGCCTGAAGGTACTGGAAATCCATATCCCGTCGCTTATGGAAAGGACAGACGACATCCCCTTGCTGGCGCGCCACTTCATGGCCGAGAGATGTTTGCACTATCGGCGGCAAAAACCCGAATTTACAGAAAGCGCGTTGACCGCTCTCAAATCCTATCACTGGCCAGGCAATGTTCGAGAGCTGCGAAATATCATCGAGCAGCTGGTCATCCTTCATGCCGACCCGGAAATTACTCCTGCGTCCCTGTTTTCCATTACCTATCTGGGAACCGATGCAAGCGCGGAAGCTTTAAACGGAAAGCCAACATTGCAACTTCCATCTGAGGGTATCGATTTGGAGCTCCTTGAAATCTCACTGGTCAGGCAAGCTCTGGAAAGGTGTGAAGGCAATATCACCGGCGCGGGGAAATTGCTCAACCTGAGTCGGGACACCATGCGCTACCGGGTTGAAAAGTACGGCCTGAAAGATAATTCCTAGTTGCGAAGAACTGTAGGGATTGCAAAAGGGATACAGTTACCCGCTTACAAAAAAGAAGACCCCTTTGCCAGAGGTCTTCCAGAGGGTGGCAACAAGTTCTCGCTAACGGCGCCCGGGTCGCCTGGCCAGATAAAATGCCAAGAGTGAACAAACGAGCAGAGCAAGGGTGCCGGGTTCGGTAATCTGCAGTATCTGTCCGCGAATTTCTCCCGCGGGGATCGCGACAGTATGCACATTGATATAGAAGTTTCCGGCCAGCAGCTCGCCGATGTTCAGCGACAGGGCTTCGTTGGCGGGATCGGTCTCCTCCCAGATCCCGCTGACGGTGCCGGCGACCGGATCGACCACCAGATCATCCAGGTCCTGCATCAGGCCGAGCACGCCAAAATCGATAGGCCCGTTAACGCCAAAAGCCTGATTGTGAAAATGCAGACCGGTGACGTCATCGGTGGCATCCCCGGGGGTCTGAAGGCCGTCGAGGTCAAGGCCGACGAGGGTGATTTCATATTCAAAGGTGAGTGCTGTGGTATCCAGGGTAAAAGTCGCAAATCCCGTAGCGGTGGAGGCGTTGGGAGGCACTTCCTGGCTGCCATCGAGGGTGGCGACAAAATTGATTAACTCGGCCCTGACGGGCAGGGTCAGGGCAAGACTGAGAAACAGCCCGCTGCTGAGAATTGAAAGAAATTTGCGCAATTTCATATTCATCGTCCTCCATTACTGAAGTTTATTTTCGGTGCGTAACGTCCGTTAACGCAATCAGAAATTGCCGCAAAAATTGGGCCGGAAACAAAAAAGTTCAAGCTTATCAGTCAATAAGGGCGACCAATAACGACAGGGTCCGGGCTGACTGTAAAATTGATTGACAGAAATGGGCGGGGACGCCTGCAATAACAGGAGGGAATTATTGCAGGCAGTAATAAAAGCTCACCGGGGCCCGACCCGGTGAAGCTGTAAAATCGGTCAGTTGGCGCTGGCCTTGCGCGCTTCCCGGGCTTTCAGCGCAGCTTCATATCCCTCTGTTTGCACTGCTTCCACAGTAATCTTGAGTTGTACTTCATCGCTGACCGCGGGAGCGTACTTGTCAAGATCGAAATCAGATCGCTTAAGTGTGGTGGTGGCGTCAAATCCTAGGGCTGGAGCTTGCCAGGAAGGGTGCTGTCCGGACTTGGTCAGGGTTGCGTCGAGGTCGACTGATTGGGTGATACCATGCATGGTCAAATCACCGCTAATAATAAACTGGTTTTCTTCTGCGCCCCGTTTTACGTCCGTACTGTTGAAAGTGATGGTCGGGTATTTGTCCATCTCAAAAAAATCTTCGCTGCGCAAGTGGGCATCAAACTTTTCAACATGGGCATCAAGGCTGTCGACGGGTATAGAGATTTTCACTGAAGAATTTTCGGGGTTTTGCTCGTCCCACTGAAGGGTCCCGTCGATAGTTTCGAAGTTGGCACTGGGGTTTGAAAAACCGAAATGATTCCAGGTAAAGAGGACCTGGGTGTGGTTGGGTTCAAGGGTATAGGATTCTGCGGCAACGGCATTCAGACTGCCTGCAGCCAGGAAGGCGACGGCAATGCATTTCAGTGGCAGGTTCATGGTTTGTCCTTTTTTCATCAGTTTGAGTGGCGAAGGTAAAGCAAATTGAGCTTCAGAGTGCCATGGTTGGTTCCGGCAACACAAGCCGGGGCAGTCGTTTCTGGATTTGTGCCGGTAGCACCTAACGCCAATCCAGGCCTTCGAGCAATTCTTCGTCCGAGCCCTCGGAGATATCTTCGAACATCACGGTACTGAGATATCTTTCGCCCGTGTCGGGCAACATCGCCAGCAGGACCGAACCGGGCTCCGCTTTCTCGGCGACCTTGAGGGCGGCGAGAAAGGTCGCACCCGCGGAGATGCCGCAAAAGAGACCTTCCTTTTGCGCCAGCTCGAGCGCCATATCCCGTGATTCGAGATCCTTGACCGTGATGATCTCGTCATAGATATCACGACTCATCACGTCCGCGACAAAGTCCGGCGTCCAGCCCTGGATCATGTGCGGCTGCCATTCCTTGCCCGACAGAAGCGCGGCGCCTTCAGGTTCAGTCGCGATAACCCTGATGTCCGGCCTGGCCTTTTTCAGCATTTCACCGGCGCCGGTAATGGTGCCGCCGGTACCATAGCCGCTGACAAAATAATCAAGGCGCTTACCGGCAAAATCCAGAAGGATTTCCGGACCCGTGGTATTTCGGTGATAGGCCGGGTTGGCATAGTTCTCGAATTGGCGGGCGAGGAACCAGCCGTGTTTTTTCGCCAGGGCTTCGGCGGCGCGCACCATGCCGGAGCCTCGCTCCTCGGCAGGAGTAAGCACGACCCTGGCACCAAGGGCCCGCATCAATTTGCGCCGCTCAACTGAAAAGGTCTCCGCCATGACCGCCACAAAAGGATAACCTTTGGCCGCGCAAACCATGGCGAGCGCGATGCCGGTATTTCCCGACGTCGCTTCAACAACCGTCTGGCCGGGGCTGATGTCGCCTTTCTGCTCGGCGTCATTGATGATGGCAAAAGCCAGACGATCCTTCACGGATGCCAGCGGATTGAAATATTCGGCTTTGACATACATGGTGACATGCTCGGGGGCGAGGCGATTGATGCGGATAACCGGCGTCTTGCCTATGGTATCGAGAATGGAGTCGTAGATCATGGCGTCCTCCTGGACCGGGTTTCCCTTACCGCGGACATGCAGCATGTCCGGGCATAAAGAGATGAGTGTAAAAACAGGGGCTTGTAAAGGCAAGGCACGTGGAGCCAAAAGGGGGGCAACTTCAGGGTAGCGCGCGGAATATGTGTATCTGCTACGGCAAAGCCCACCGTAGAGAGACACTTAAGATCGCGACGATCATGAACTATCTAGAGTGATTTAAATGCCACAGGACCGGATGGCAATATTACCGTCCGTGATTTTGTCTCGAGGATATTTTCGACTGCGCGAAGTAAACTGAATCACCAACATCCCGTTACAGTCGAATCTGCAGGTATAAAGTTGGAGGAAGCATGGATTTTCAAAACTACAGCATCGCATTTCTGTTGTTGCTGATTTCAGGCGGCGTTTTTGAGGCTTCAGATAGCGAGTCTCTTGCGGACTATAACGGTACCTACGAATTCGAGGACGGGATCCGGGTAACCGGCGGGCGTTTTGACGAAGCCGGCGACGTCATGCTGCTCTATCTTGATACGGAGACCGTAGCGCGGGGCGGGGCATTCATCCGGGACGAAGGCGGTTTCAAAGACAAATTCGGCAACCAGGAACTGTCCTTTGAAGGGCAGGGAGATCGAATGCGGTGGCAAACATATGATGGCAAGACCCTGCTCGCCCACCGGATTATGAAACCGGTTACCCGGGCGGCGCAATTTGCAAACGGCGATATCGAACTGGCTGGACCCCTCTATCAGCCGCCAGTCGAAGGCCCGTTTCCGGCCGTGGTGCTCGCCCATGGCTCTGGCCCGGTGAACCGGCACGCCGGCGCCTGGACCGGATTCTTTCTTGAGCAGGGCTTTGCCGTTCTGGGTTTCGACAAACGCGGCGTCGGCGGGTCAACGGGCGACTGGCGCCAGGCGACCTACAGGGAACTCGCAGGTGATGTCGGCGCCGCCCTGGCATGGTTGAAAGCACAGCCGAACATCGACAAGGAGCGCATTGGCCTGTCAGCCACAAGTCAGTCGGGTTGGTACGCCCCGGCAGTGGTGTTGAAAAATCCATCCGTTGCATTTCTGCTGCAAAGGGCGGCGCCGGCGGTGAATGTCGGGATCGGAACCAATCACGAACGTTGGGAGGAATGGCAGGCAGAGGGGCTGCCCGGAGATATTACCCAAAAAGCCGCTGACTTTCGGCTGGCACTCCATGAGTTCGCCCGGGCCGGCGGTTCACGCGAAGCGGCGCAGGCGCGACTGGAGAAAGCACGCCAGCAAGACTGGTTTGAACCCGCTTTCGGCAGCTGGCAAACGGTGGAGCAGGGATGGTGGCGACAAATCACGGAGAACATGCAACTGGAGCCGGCCAAAGATGCCGGCCGACTCAGGATACCCGTCCTCTGGTTCCTCGCGGAGCATGATGAAAACGTGCCCTACGGGGCCAGTATGAAGGCGCTGGACAAGGCCAAGCAACAGAATCCTGATCTGGTTGTCGTGACCATCGCCGACGCCGGACACAGTTTCCTGGTGCGCGATGCAAACGGCAACATGCAGTACACCGATGGCTATTGGCAGGTGATGGCCCGGTGGCTGGCGGAACACGGGTTCAGCAGCGAAGAATACGATTGAAATTCTAGCTGCGAATACCTGGAGCAGCCGGAATAGTCCTCTTGGCTGAGAATGCTCAGTCAGGACAGCGGTTGCAGTTGTTACAGAGTAGAGGAAAGAGAAGATGGTGCCGAGGAGAGGGCGAACGTCAGTGAGCGCCGTGAATACCTGGAACGGCTGGAATAGTCCTCTAGGTAGAGAGAGCTATGTCCGGATCGTCAGCGTAAAGGTGTCAGAGAACAGGAAAGAGAAGATGGTGCCGAGGAGAGGACTTGAACCTCCACGGGGTTACCCCCACTAGCACCTGAAGCTAGCGTGTCTACCAATTTCACCACCTGGGCACAGGGGGTGCGGACTGTACTGAAATCTTAAGGCAGGTGTCAACGGTGACAAAACAGCGAATTTCTTCGCGCAAGCATTCCAATCGAGTTACCGCGACGGAAATCCTCAGATTATTGGGCGATCAGGCCGGGCCGGTTAGCTGGCGGC
>JASBTO010000208.1 GCA_030148365.1 Kangiellaceae bacterium | reverse complement strand
CTCGACAGCTTCCGATGACGCGAGGGCGCGATCACCGGCAATAACCAGAACACACCCCAACAGGGCGATGGCAAATGACTTCATATTCAGGTTCCGGAGTTAAGCCCTTCAGATCTCCCCACCGCCATGGCAATCCTGTTTGCCGGCCCGGGGTCCCGAAAGATTTATGCGCAAAAAAGAGACCGACATGGTAGCGCACAAAGGGAGTTATTCAACCCCGGGCCCGATCAGCTTTGTTTCAGGTTTTGTCGGCGGAGACGATGTCTGCTTTTGTCGAGCCGACAATATCCAGCAGTTCGCCGGTTTCCTGCTCAGGGACACCGTGGTCCGAGAGGACCTGCTTGAAAATGACCAACATGCGCTGCCACTCGGACTCGGTGATATTGAGATGGGCATGGGAAGACACCATGTCGCGCCCCTTGTATTCACAGGGACCGCCCGTCGCCTGACAAACCATCGCCGTAACGTGATACTTCAGATAGGCCGCCGGCACCCGCTCGCGGGCAGCGTCAATGGCCGGATTGCGGTTCAACTCCGGGTCGGGAACCATTTCATCAATAAAGTCACTGACCACCACCGAGATCGGCATCAAGCCACCCAGGCGCTTGAACAGGGACTCGTCGTCACCGGAAGCTTCGTCCGCGTATCCCGACGCGGGCGCGCCCATCAGGCAAACCAATACCGCAGCAGCGGCGAACGTAAAAAATTTGTTGCGCAGAAACATCATGACCTCCATGTCCGTAAACCGGACCAGTTGTTTATAAGAACCCGGACTGTTGTATGTCCGTAGCCACTCAGACCGGGAATGCGGCCTGAATATCTGAAGTAGTCGATTCTAGCACACCAGTTCGTCCGGCTTGGCTCTATGCCGTCCGCCCACACTTTGCCCCAAATTGATTTGCAATCCGGTCTTTGTCCAAGCTCAGCAACCGCTTGTTATCTCTATTGGCTCGAATGAAAACTCTGCACCGGATGCAATAAGAGAAATTGCCACGGGCTTGAATTCAATAGTAACTCCATGGCCAATCAGGTCCAGACTCTCACCTGGCGCCAGTGCGTCCATGCGTTCTGCCGGAAGTATCGAAACGTCTATCGAGTTTTTCTTGTTGAACAGGATTATTTCGAAACTCTCTTTCATCCTGAAACTCTTGTCTGCCCAGGCCAACGTCGTGTCTTGCTTGTGCTTGATAAACATCTTGAACAGCTTGTCCTCCGGATCATACCGGGCGCTGACAATAAACAGATCAGCTGCCTGCGAGCCCCTCAGAACCACTCGTCCCAATGACGCCCATTTAGGGTGCTTGCTCACGGACTCAGGATGAAATCTGACCCGGGCCTTGCAGAAACCGCCATTGAATTGCTTGGTCCATTTGGAATACTCACCACCCTGAGAGGTAAGTGACAGTTCATAGGAGTCCTTGATTTCTGTGTCAGGGATATTAGTCGGTGGGGCTTCCGGGACAGTGGTCGGCGAGGCTTCCGGGACAGTAGTCGGTGAGGTGGCACAACCGGCGAACAAAAATACACTCAAGGAGATAATCAATAATTTCATATATGCAGTCCTGTGCAAAAAATGTTTAATTCCCTTCAATATCGATACAAGTCCCTTGCCACAACCCCTTTTGTAAGAAACCTGGCAGAAAACCCTGGGCTCCAGGGCGAACTGTATGTATTCAATATTTTTCTGTCCCAAGACCTTAATAAACCTTCGAAAATCATTCAAGTCTTGATCGGAATCATCACAGATGCAGGTAACAAAAATCTGGCGCTTTAGTGGCGAGTTTTCCGAAACGGGTGGGCTGCTCCTCTGCAATCGTAGCGACCCGGGGAGAACACACTGCGGGTCCGTCAACGATCCCGGATTCCATTACGTTCCATCGGGGCCACCCCTGGCCGGGCTACGACCCTGCAGGCACGGCTTCCGCTTTTCGCGACTAGAAGCCGCCGAGAAGCGCAGCCGAAACAGGATTAAGGGCCGAGGTGTCTGAACGACCAGAGGGAGTGAGTTCTCGGACCGCCTGTTTCGGCGAGCATCGCAGGGGACCCGAAGGGCGGCTGATCCGGAGCAAATGGCTTTGGTTACTTTCGCCGAAACGAAAGTAACTCGCCTGCCGGGCGACCCCGGCGATCTTCGTCTGGATACTTCCCCAAAGTAACCCCAGACCTCCTGAGGCATCAGGCCAGAATTACAATTGTCAAAAACCCCCGAACCCGTTAAGGTTCCGCCACACCCCAAGAAAAACCCCATGACACTATGCAACTGCAATCCCGAGCCCTGAATCTGTTCGCCGCCGTTTTCTGCTTTGCCCTGCTGGGCGCGGCCTACTACTTCCAGTATGTCGAGGGTATGGAGCCCTGCCCCTTGTGTATTTTCCAGCGCATCATGGTGCTGGCGGTGGGCGTCCTGTTGTTGATCAACGGCTTGCACAATCCCGCGCCGGGACGCTGGGGCGATCGGGTCTACGCAATCCTCGGCGTCATACTTTCGGGACTCGGCATATTCATTGCCGGTCGCCATGTCTGGTTACAGTCACTGCCGGAAAGTGAAGTCCCGGCCTGCGGTCCGGCTCTCGACTATCTGGTGGACGTGTTACCCCTGACCGAGCTCATCCGCACCGTCCTTACCGGTTCCGGCGAGTGTGCCCAAATCAGCTGGTCATTCCTCGGCATCTCCATGCCGGGCTGGGTACTGATCATCTTTATCGGTTTCGCGCTCTGGTTCCTGTTGCGCCTGATCAGCGCCTTTCGTCCCCGGACCGCCTGACGGGCCCGCCGGCAATATGACCGGTTCCGCTGATCGGACCTGCGGGGAGATGAAAGTTGTGTATCAGGGGAGTACAATTGCGCACCTTTGCAGCTCGCTGCTGCCACGGCACCAAAACCCTGGGTAAAAGAGTTATCTATGATACGTGTACTGATTGAGCGCTATATCGCGGAAGATTGCCTGGACAAGTATTTCGACATGATCCGCCGGGCCAAGAACAAGGCCAGCAATGTGCCGGGCTTTCTGGCCGGCGAAGTATTCGAGACCGCGGGCGAGCCCAATCACGTCATCGTCATGTCGACCTGGGACAGCGTCGACTCCTGGGAAACCTGGGCGGAGTCAGAGCAGCGTCAGTGTCTGTTGCAGGAAATGCGGCCGCTGTTGACCGCCGATGAAACCATTCTGGTTCTGGAACCCCATTCCCTGAAGGCTCCCGAGTAGATCAATCAGCCCGCCAACGTCCCCTTCGGGATCGTTGCGCTTTCACAACTAGCCGTTACTGCCGCCCGATTGCCGGGCAATTTCATCGTCGAGGCGCCCGGTAACCGCCAGCCAGAACATTTTGTAGTCCGCTCGGAGTGACCAGAGCGGGTACTGAAAGGTTGCGGGACGATTTTTTTCGATCAGAAAATGGGCAGCCCAGGCGGGGCCGTAGCCCGCGACCAGTACCAGCGGCAGCCACCACCAGGCGCCGCTAATCACCACAACCAGCATGGTTACCAGCGAAAGCACGGTGCCCAGATAGTGCAGCGATCTTCCGTGCCGATTACTGTGCTCCGAAAGGTAAAAAGGCCAGAACTCGGCAAAGCTGCCGAGTCTGGCCTTTTCAGTTGGCGGTTGTTGCCTTGTCACATTTACTCGGTTTCGGTTTCGGCTGCTTTCTCGGGAGCTTGTTCCGGATTGATTTCCAGCAACTCAACTTCAAACACCAGAACCGAATGGGGCGGAATGGTGCCGAGGTCCCGTTCGCCATAGGCCAGATCAGACGGGATGTAGAGCTCCCACTTGGCGCCCTTGTTCATCATCTGCAGCGCTTCGGTCCAGCCGGGGATGACACCGGTCACACCGAAATCAATCGGCTGCTCACGCTTGTAGGATGAATCAAACTCGGTGCCGTCAATCAGGGTGCCGCGATAGTGAACCCGGACCGTGTCTTCGGCGGTCGGCTTGACGCCTTCTTCACCCTCTTCAATGATTTTGTACTGCAGGCCGGACTCGGTGCTCTTGACCCCTTCCTTGTTGGCGTTCTCTTCGAGGAATGCCTTGCCCTTGGCCTTGCTTTCCTCAGCCGCTTTGGTTTGCTGATCTGCGATGGTGGCCTGCACCCGCTCGTTGAAATCGGACAGTGCCTGCTCGACTTCTTCCGGCGTCATGACCGCCTGCTCGGCGAATACATCTTCCATACCCCGGACAATGAGATCGGTATCGATTTCGACGTCATATTCCTTGAGCTTCTCGATTTGCTGGGACAGGAAATCGGCCGTATTGGCGCCCATGGAATAGGAAGTTTTTGCGTCCTCTGTCTCCAGTACCACGGCATCTGCCTGGGCAGCGTCTGTCGAGGCCTTGTCAGCCGCGTCGCCGGCGGTGTCCTGATTTCCCTGACACGCGACTAACAGCACGCTCAGGGCAATAAGCGAATAACGAAGTTTCACGAAAATACCTCTTGGTTGATTTAAAAACGACTGAATGCCGGACATTGTGCAGGAGCGCGTTGCAAAATGCGAGTATGGCCATCACACTTGCGGCGCCTTTAACAGAGCCCAGAGACGGCGGATCCGCTCCGCGACCTCGCCGTCTCCGGCTTCGCCCCGGGCCTCCCGGTAACAGGCCAGATTGTGGCCCGCCGGCGCCGACTCCGGCAAGCGCGCAAGCGCCCGGCTCGTCAACTTGTCGACGGCCCGGCCTTGCCACCAGCCTTCGAGAGCAAGCTCCGCATCCAGCAGAACCCGGTAGGGGGCGTCAGCGGCCTCCAGCTTGCGGAATTGACGGCGCAATCGCCGCTGCGCTTCAACCAGTGCCGTCTCATCACTCAGGGCGGCTTGCAGCCAGTCGCAGTCTTTCGCGCTCAGCGCCAACCCGTGCTCGAGTTCGAGCCACGCGGCCAACAGCAGCAAATTGACGTTGAAACCGTGGCGATCCTGCAGTTGCAGGCACAGTTCGGCGACGCCGGCACGATCATAACGGGGCCATGACCAGTCCCGGAAGGCCTTGCCTGAGAAACCGGATTGTGTCATTAAGGCAGTCCCGGAGTCCGCAAATTGCCACAGGATGCCATGACTGAAAAGCAAAGCGCCAGTCGCGCGCACGGAAAAGACGGCTGGCAATTCTGGATCGATCGGGGCGGAACCTTTACCGACATCCTCGCCGTCTCACCGGAGCACCGGATCCGCAGTCTGAAGTTACTGTCGGAAAATCCGGAGCAGTACCAGGATGCGGCCCTCGCCGGGATCCGGCAGATGCTCGATCTGGGCCCGCAGGAAAGCATCCCCGACAGTCTCGTCCGATCGGTAAAAATGGGCACCACCGTCGCCACCAATGCCTTGCTTGAGCGCAAGGGTGAGCCGACCCTGCTCGTGATCACCAAAGGCTTTGCCGACGCCTTGCGGATTGGTTACCAGAACCGTCCGGATATTTTCGCCCGGGAAATCCGCCTGCCGGATCAACTCTACCGTGCGGTGGTCGAAGCCGATGAGCGGATCGACGCCGCCGGTAACATTATCCAGCCCCTGGACGAGGCCGCTCTGCGCCGGCAATTTGCCGAGGCCCGCGCGCAGGGCGTGGACGCCGTCGCCATCGCCTTTTTACATGCCTGGTCGGCACCGGCCCATGAGCAAATCGCCGGCCGCCTGGCACGGGAAGCCGGCTTTCGCCAGGTGTCCCTGTCCCACGAGATCGCACCGCTCATCAAGCTGATCAGCCGCGCCGATACCACCGTCGCGGACGCCTACCTGTCACCGGTTCTGCGCCGCTATGTCGAACAGGTGGCGGCGGGGCTCAATCCGGACAAACTGTTTTTCATGCAGAGCAGCGGCGGCCTGACCCGGGCGCAACAGTTGCAGGGCAGGAACAGCATTCTCTCGGGACCCGCCGGCGGCGTGGTCGGCATGGTGGAAACCGCCCGACAGGCCGGCTTCGACAAATTGCTGGGCTTCGACATGGGCGGTACCTCGACGGATGTCTCCCTGTATCAGGGCGACTACCAGCGCCGCCTCGACCACGTCATTGACGGCGTCCGGTTGCGGGCGCCGATGTTGGCCATCGATACCGTCGCCGCCGGCGGCGGCTCATTGCTGCGCTTTGCCGATGGCCGTCTGCAGGTGGGGCCCGAATCCGCCGGCGCCCGTCCCGGTCCGGTCGCCTATGGCCGTGACGGTCCGCTGGCCGTCACCGACATCCAGGTATTGCTGGGCCGGATCCGGCCGGAATACTTTCCCCGGGTATTTGGCGACGATGCCCGGCAACCCTTACAGGCAAACACGGTGCGCAAGGCATTTGAACACCTGAACAAACAGGTGATCACGCATTCCGGCACCGGAGAGTCAGAAGCCGCTCTGGCGGCCAGCTATCTGGAGATCGCCGTCAACCTGATGGCCAACGCGGTGCGCAAGATCGCCGCCGCCAATGGCGTGGATCTGACCCGTTTTACCCTGTGCAGTTTCGGTGGCGCCGGCGGTCAGCATGCCTGCGCGGTGGCCCGTGCCTGCGGCATACGGGGCATATTCATCCACAACTATTCCAGCCTGCTGTCCGCCTACGGCATGGGTCTCGCGCCCCGTTCGACATTACGGGAAGCTTCTGTCGAACTGCCCCTTGCGGACCACTTCGACGCCGCCCTCGAGCGGACCGACGCGCTGGTCCGGGACGCCCGGGACAATCTGCTGGATCAGGGGTTGGACAAGGCTCAGATCCGGATCACCCGGCACCTGGAGCTGCGCTACCAGGGCAGCGACAGTGCACTGAGTCTCAACTTTGACGAGCTCCCGGCGCTGCGGGAGGATTTTGCCCGGCAACATCAAACGCGCTTCGGTTTTGTCCAGGATGAGACGCCCTTGATCATCGACAAAATCAAGGTGGAAGCCCGGGTCGATGCGGCGCCGCCTCATACCGCGACCGGGGTACCCCGAACCCCGGCTTCGCCGGTTGCCTGTCACCCGGTATATTTTGACGACGGCTGGCAAGACACGCCCTTTTACAGCCTTGAGGAGGTGGCCGCCGGGCAGACGCTGTCAGGGCCTGCGATTTTGTACGACAAGGACACCACCCTCGTGGTCGAGCCGGACTGGCAAGTGACCCGGACCGGCGAGGGCCATTGGCATCTGCAGGATCAGGGCCGCGCCGCCCGCCAGGATGACAGCGGCGCCAGCGTCGATCCGGCGCGCCTGGAGATCTTCAATCACCTGTTTATCTACGTCGCCGAGCAGATGGGTCTGGTGCTGCAAAACACCGCCCATTCAGTCAACATCAAGGAGCGCCTGGATTTTTCCTGCGCCCTGTTTGACGCGTCCGGTAACCTGCTCGCCAATGCGCCCCATATGCCGGTGCACCTCGGCTCCATGGGTGAGAGTGTGCAAAGCATTCTGCGCCAGAACCGCGACTCGCTGGCGCCCGGCGATACCTGGCTGATCAACGCGCCCTATCAGGGCGGCACCCATCTGCCCGATCTGACGGTGGTCACGCCGGTATTCGACGAGGCCGGCAAGCAGTTGCTCTATATCCTGGCCAATCGCGGCCACCACGCCGACATCGGCGGCATCACGCCCGGCTCCATGCCCGCCGACAGCTGCCATATCGGCGAGGAAGGCATCGTCTTTGAAAACTTCCTGCTGGTCCGGAGCGGGCGCCTGCAGGAAGCCGCCTTGCGGGAAGCCCTCGGTAGCGGCGACTGGCCGTCCCGCAATCCGGATCAGAATGTCGCCGACCTGAAGGCCCAGATTGCCGCCAACCAGTCGGGGATCCGGGAAATGGACCGGGCCTTCGACCAATACGGCAAGGACCAATTGCTCGCCTACATGCAACATGTCCAGGATAACGCCGAGCTGGCCATCCGGCGAATCATTCCCGACCTGCAAGCCGGCAGCTTCAGCTATCCGATGGACTGTGGCGCCACCATCTGTGTCTCCGTGCAGCCGGATCCGGACACTGCGACTATCGGGTTTGATTTCACAGGCACCTCGGCGCAGCAAGCGCACAACTTCAATGCCCCCTATGCCGTCACCCATGCCGCCATCCTCTATGTATTGCGCAGTCTGCTCAGCGAATCCATTCCTCTCAATGCCGGCTGCCTGCGGCCGGTGTCCGTAACGGTGCCAAAAGGCAGTTTGCTGCACCCGGAATACCCCGCCGCCGTGGTGGCCGGCAACGTCGAAACCTCCCAGTGCATCACCGACGCGATCTACGGCGCCCTCGGCCTGCAAGCGGGCGCCCAGGGCACCATGAACAATGTCACCTTCGGAAACGCCCGCCACCAATACTATGAAACTCTTGCGGGCGGCTCCGGCGCCGGCCCGGATTACCACGGCACCGACGCGGTCCATACCCACATGACCAACTCCCGGCTCACCGATCCCGAAGTCCTGGAAGCGAGATTTCCGGTACGGCTGCGGGCATTCGCCATCCGCAACAACAGCGGCGGCGATGGCCAATACCGGGGCGGCAACGGACTGGTGCGGGAACTGGAATTTCTGGAGCCGATGTCCGTGTCCCTGCTGACCAATAATCGTCAGCACCGACCTTTTGGCCTGGCCGGCGGCGAGGCGGGGAAAGCCGGACGGAACTCTGTAATAAAGTGTAACGGCGACTGCCAGTTGTTACCGGCGTCCGTTACTCTTGACCTCGACATTGGCGAGCGGCTGCGCATAGAGACGCCGGGCGGTGGCGGTTACGGCAGCAAAGCCGGGGCTGGCACCGGAGACAACAAAAACTGACAGGACCTTCTGCCATGAAAATCTGCAAATACGGCTTGCGACTCGCGGGGTGCTTGTCCCTGATCCTGTGTCTCGGCTGCGCCTATGTGCCCCTGACCAGCCTCTGGTCTCTGTCACGACTGTCGCCGGAAACCCTGGCCGCGATGGACCCCGCCGCCATCCGGGCGCGGGTCACTTTGCCGGAGACTATCGGGCTGAAACCGGAGGGCAATGTCATCAGTATCGCCTTGACCCGTCAGGACCAGGTCATGAACAGCTTCGAGTTGCCCTTGCAGGTGATCGACACCCAGGTCACCCCGACGGGATGGTTCGACTCCGGCGACCCTCCGCGCCGGGATTTCCTGCTGACGGTGACCGAGGCCGGGCAGCAATCCCTGCGCAGCCTGCAATCGGGCTGGCAGGAGCACCGCGACAATCACGACGGCGCCAATATCGGCGTTGTGATGAAACTGGATCGCGCAAACATCACCGAACCCACCGAATTTCTGACCTCGGTCGCGGTGCGGCTGGAACAGGATGGGGATTTTATTGTGCTGTTCGAGGATATGCCCCTGACTCTGGAGCTTGAACCCACGGAGGTCCAGAAGACGCCCTGACCGTCCAGCCGGGGTCAGCCCCCGACCTTCGTGCCTGTCAAAGTTGTCGCCAGCAACTCCAGGCCAGCCAGAGCCAGCCGCCGATCAGGATCAGTCCCCCGAGGGGCGTGATGGGCCCGAACCATCGTACGCCGGTGGTGGCGAGCAGATACAGGGAGCCGGAAAACAAAAGAATGCCGGCGATAAAGGCGAAGCCGGTCCATTTGAGCCCGGTGGCTTCCGGAAACTGCTGCATCAGCACCGCGACCAGAAGCAATGCCAGGGCGTGCAACAGGTGATAGTGAACCCCGGTCTGGAATGCCGACAGCAGGTTTGCGTCCAGCCGCCCCTTGAGTCCATGGGACGCGAAGGCGCCGAGAATAACGCCGGTCCCGGCGAGCAACGCACCGGAGATGAGAAAAGCCTTTACCGGCATCACCACCCCCTCATTCGTCGTATTCCGTAAGCCAACCGGTTACGCTCAGGCGGGGCCCGGTCGCGAAGTTACTGACCGTGGACACACAGTGGGCAACCGGCACCTTGAACAAGGTCAGGGAATTGAAATCCGGTACCAGAGTCCGGCTAACCTGTTGGGTATCGCTGTCAAAAAAGTGCAAGAGTCCACCCCAGTCCACCTGCCAGGCAGGCGTCATGCTGAGGACATAGGCGACATGGCGTTTTTCATAGGGACTGGCGTCAACATGCTCTTTCAGATAGTGGCCCGGCATGTAGCGGGTGGCGTGCCCGTCAATACGATTGAAGTCCTCGATACCGGTCACCTGGTGGAGGAATTCAAACAAGTTTTCCGAGCCTAGAAAATTCAGCAGTTCACCCAGAAACGACCCTTCGGTTTCTCCGGCACGCATCGCCTTGAGCAGATCATAGGAGTTGTAGAGATACTGATAACCGGCGACTGACTGCCGCCGGATCTTGTCGGACAAGGCGGCTTTCTCATTGGTGTTCAGGGCAGCGAACTCTTCCGGGGGCAGCGCACGGAAAGCGTCTTTACCGTCGCGGTCCGGATCCACGAACGCGAGCCGCCAGGGCACATCCCGGACCAGGCATTGATACAGGGATTCGGCGGCGGATCCGGTGAGGATCCCGGGGATGCGCACCATGCCCTCGGTCTCGAAGGTATCGCGAAAGTCGTCTGGAAGCAGCTCCGGATTCAGAAAGTCTGTCATGCTCAGCTTTCCAGACGTCGCAGGTAGTCTTTGACGCCCTCCGCGACCGGCGCAAATTTGCGCTCGTAGCCGGCGCTGCGCAACGCGGAAATATCCGCCTCGGTGAAACTCTGGTACGCGCCCTTGAGGTGATCGGGGAACGCAATATATTCAATGTCGCCGCTGCCGTGATAGTCGATGACGGCCCGCGCCACTTCGTTAAAGGTCTGGCTCTTGCCGGTGCCCAGATTGAAGATGCCCGATTGCGCCGGGTGATCGTAGAACCACAGATTCACCGCACAAACATCCTCGACATAGACAAAGTCGCGGCGCTGCTCACCGTCGCCGTAACCGTCGTTGCCGGCAAACAACCGGCATTTGCCGTCGGCTTTCAGTTGTTCGTTGAAGTGCCAGGCGACACTCGCCATGGCGCCCTTGTGCGCCTCCCGCGGTCCATAGACATTGAAATACCGGAAGCCGGCGATCTGGGACTCGGCCTCCGGCAAACGGCGGCGCACATACTGATCAAAAAGTAGCTTCGAATAGCCATAGACATTGAGCGGCTTCTCGTGCGCCGGCTGCTCCCGGAAGACGTCGCTGCCGCCATAGACGGCGGCACTGGAGGCATACAGGAAAGGCACCTTGCGGGCGAGGGCGTATTCGAGCAGATCGCGGGAATACTCGTAGTTGTTGGCCATCATATAGCGGCCATCCCACTCGGTGGTCGTCGAGCAGGCGCCCTGGTGGAATATGGCGTCGATGGCGCCGAAATTGCGATCGGCGCGCACCTGCTCAATAAAATCCTGCTTGTCGATATAGTCGGCAATCGACAGATCGGCCAGATTGCTGAACTTGTGGCCGTTTTTCAGATTGTCGACCACCAGGATGTCGGTCTCGCCAGCCTCGTTGAGCTGGCGCACCAGATTGGCGCCGATAAATCCGGCACCGCCCGTTACGATAATCATGAGTCCGCCTTCTTGCCGGTAATGGTGTCGATAATGTCACTGGTGGAAACGCCCTGCTCGAAGCCGAGCACGCGCACTTCACCGCCGGCTTTGGTCACGCAATCGCCACCGGCAATGTCCTCCGGTTTGTAGTCGCCGCCCTTGACCAGCAGATCCGGCAGCAACTTGCAGATCAGCCGCTCGGGCGTGTCTTCGGAAAACGGCACTACCCAGTCGACGGAACCCAGTGCCGCCAGCACGGCCATGCGCCGATCAACCGGGTTGACGGGGCGACCGGCGCCCTTGAGGCGGCTCACCGAGGCATCGTCGTTGACCGCGACTATCAGGCGATCACCGAGCTCCCGGGCCTGCTTCAGATAGCTGACGTGGCCGGCATGAAGAATGTCAAAGCAGCCGTTGGTCATGACGATCTTCTCGCCATGGGCACGGGCATCTTCCATGGCCAGCAGCAGTTGATCTTCGCTCAGCACGCCATGGCCCATTTCGTTGTCCTGATGCAGGCGGCGGCGCAGTTCCGGCGCACTGACGGTCGCGGTGCCCAGCTTGGCGACCACGACGCCGGCGGCAATATTGGCCAGCGCCGTCGCGGTGGCCATGTCCTCGCCCGCGGCCAGCGCCGCGGCCAGGGTGGCAATCACGGTATCGCCGGCACCGGTGACATCAAAAACTTCCCGGGCCTGGGCGGGCAAGTGCAAGGGCGGGGTGTTTTCCCGCAGCAGCGTCATGCCGTGTTCGCCGCGCGTAACGAGCAAACCCTGCCAGCCCATTTGTGCACGCAGGCGGTTACCGCGTTCGACCAGCGTCGCCTCGTCCGGACACTCGCCGACCACGGCTTCGAATTCACCCAGATTGGGGGTTACGAGGGTCGCGCCCCGGTATTTTTCGAAGGCCACGCCTTTCGGATCCACCAGTATCGGAATTTTCCGGGCGACGGCGAGTTGAACAAGTTTCTGGACCTGACTGAGCGTACCCTTGGCATAATCGGACAGGATCACGACGCCGGCGTCAGGCAGGGCATCCTGGTAGCGATGCACCATGCCGTCCTGACCGGCATTGCCGAGACTTTCTTCAAAATCGAGGCGGATCAGTTGCTGATGGCGACTGATGATGCGCAACTTGGTGATGGTCGGCAGATCAGCGACCGACTCAAAGTCACAGCGCACGCCGGCGCCATTAAGTCGTTGCTGCAACGCCCGCGCGGGCTCATCCTTGCCGGTCACGCCGATCAGATGGACATGCCCCCCGAGGGACGAGATATTAAGCGCGACATTGCCGGCGCCACCCGCACGCTCTTCGATCTGATTGACCTTGACCACCGGTACCGGCGCTTCCGGCGAGATACGCGAGGTCGCGCCATGCCAGTAGCGATCCAGCATCAGATCACCAACGACCAGAACACGGGCTCGATCAAATTCAGGAAAGTGGATTTTCATGAATAGAATTCAACGGGATTGTTTGCAATTCCCGCGCATCATAGCATAGAAACCGCGGTTACCACCCGGGCCTCCCGCCCCGGGAACCGGGCCCGCATGTTCAATTGTCGTCGGCATTTGCGGATCCGGACGCGGCGCCGATTTATTCCCGCCAGATAGTCACTTAGCCGGCGAGCAGGTACAATGGCCGCGCTTTTTACATTCCACCGGCAGAGCAGGTTTTGAGCCAGAGCCCGTCCCGACAAAGTTATCTTGCACCCCGCTACTGGATGATCCATCTGGGTCTCGGATTGTTGCGCGCCTGTGCCTGGCTGCCCTACCCGGCGATCATCTGGCTCGGCCAACAACTCGGCCGTCTCGTGTACCGTTTTTCCGCCAACCGCCGGCGCATCGCGTTGACCAATCTGGCGCTCTGCTTTCCGGAACTTGACGAGACCGCGCGCACCCGACTGGCCAAGGCCCACTTCCGATCCGCCGGTATCGGCATGCTCGAACTGACCACGGCCTGGTACAAACCACTGGACAAACTCGCGCCCTGGTACGACATATCCGGACTCGAACATCTGCAGGCGGCCAAAGCGCGGGGCAAGGGCACCATTCTGCTCGCCTTCCATACAACCTGCCTGGAGCTTGCCGGGATCCTCCTCAACCAGCACCGGGATCTGGTCGCCATGTACCGGCCCAACAACAACCCGCTATTTGATCGCTTCATTCAGGACGGTCGCCACAACCGACTCTCGACCCTCGATCGGGACGATGTCCGGGGGCTGGTGCGCTGCCTGCGACAAAATGGCGCCGTCTGGTATGGTGCGGATCAGGATTACGGTCCCGCGCACAGCGTTTTCGCGCCTTTTTTCGATATTCCCGCGGCCACCCTCACGGCCACCAGCCGTTTCGTCCGCCTCGGCGGTGCCGAAGTCATCCCGTTTACCCAATACCGGGATCCGGAAACTTTCCGGTTGCACCTGGAGGTGCATCCGCCCCTGACCCCCTTTGGCGAGGATGACACGGCTGACGCGGTTGCCATGAACCGGTTTCTGGAAACTTACCTGCGTCGTCACCCCGAGGATTACCTGTGGACCCACCGGCGCTTCAAGACCCGGCCGGAAGGCATGGAACCGTTTTACAAAAAACGGGCCCGGCGTCGCGATACCATGACCGGCCGACGCTTCCAGGAATTGGTGCGCAAACATCGTGCCCTGGAAACGGACAAATACGGCCGAGCCAAGGTTCTGCTGACCCACGACAAGGAAATCATCAAGCTGTTTTACCGGCGCAAGAAGTTTTCCTCGGACTGGTGGCGCCCCTATGCCCATCGCTTCGTGAGTAATGCCGGAAAATTGCAAGCGCTCGGCTTTGAGACCGTCGACATCACCAGCAGCACTCATTGCCCGGCCCATCACTGTCACCTGGTCCGCTATCCGCTGATCCCCGGGATCTCCGCCCGTGAAGCCTTGCAAAAAGGGCAATTGTCGATGCAGCAACTGGGCGAGTTTTATGCCCGTCTGCACGACAAGGGCGTCTATTTCCGGGCCGGCCATCTCGGCAACATCCTGCTGACCGCGCAGAACACGCTGGCGCTGATTGATCTTGTCGACTGTTATTTTTACACTGCCCCACTGACCCCCGCCCGGGTCCGACGGAATTTCGACCAGCTGCTGGGCTATCACAAGGACCGGTCCCTGCTCGCGGAAAAGGGACTGGAGACACTACTCGACGCCTACTTCCGCAAACGCCATATTACCGCGGACAAACAGCCGGACTATTTACCGGCACCGATTGTCCGGGCACTGCACAATCAGAACCCCAACAATAATAAAGGGACAGAATGAAGAGTTTTCAGCTCTATTACCGGAGTCGACTGCCGGAGTTTCTGGCATTCGCGGGCAGCCTGTTGCTGTCCATTCTGGCCATCAGTATCGACCGCGTCCTCAACGATGACGGCATCCTGTATGTCGTTGCCGCCGACACCTGGATTGCTGAAGGTCTGGCCGCAAGCCTGAAGATTTATCCCTGGCCCGGGTTCTCCATGCTGATGGGCGCAATTTCGGAGCTGACCGGGATGTCGACCGAATCCGCCGGCGTGCTGATTTGCACCCTGGCCTACGCGGGCGTGTGTACGACCTTTGTCGCCATCTGCCGGCACCTGAGTTTCTCCCGGCATACGCCCTGGCTCGCCCTGCTGGTGATCCTGTTCCTGCCACCCCTCAATGACGGGCGCTCTGATCTGACCCGGGATCCCGCCTTTTGGTTTCTGTCCCTGTTGAGCTTTCTCTGCGTGCTGACCTACGCCCGTCATCCCAGAATCCTGCACCTGCTGGCCGCAACAGGTCTGGCATTGCTGGCGGCGGTGTTCCGTCTGGAAGCGGTATTTCTGGTCGCCGTCATCCCCTTGTGCGTGCTGGTTCTGCCCGGCCTGAACCTGCGCACCAAGGTGAAAGACTTGCTGCTGGTCTCCTCGGTAGCGGGTTCCTTGCTGGTCATGGCTTATCTGGTATCACGGTTTCACTACCAGATCACCGACTACGGCCGCCTCTTTGAATTGGCGAGTTGGTACCAGTATCTGCAGCAGGATCTCGTCAATCACCTGCAGGGCCTGGCGGACAAACTCGGCACCAACCTGCTCACTGCATACACAAGAAGTTACGCCATCGAACTGGTTTTCATCCTGTCCTTTTCGCTGGTGCTGCTGAAACTGTTCAAGGTGGTCACCCCGGTCTGGAGTCTGTGGCTGTTGTACCAGGGATGGCGTGGCGCGCCCCTGATCCCGTCCGGCCAGCACCGGCTATTGCAACTGTTTTTGGCGTTCTCGATTATTCCGGTGTTTCTGTTTGTGCTGCGCAACCACATCGTCACCGACCGTTACGTGTCACTGACGGCGCTTTTGCTGCTGTGCTGGATCCCGCTACTGCTCGGCCGATGGCTGTTTGGCGAAGGTCGCACCCTGGGCAAGGGCAAACTTTTCCTGGCCGCCTTTATCGCGCTCATCTACCTGGTCAAGTCCTTCACGGTGTTGCCGGGCGGACGGCCCGAATACCGGCAAGCCGGCGAATGGCTGGCCGAGGAAATGGCGGCGTCGGATACCCTTTGGGCCAACAAGATGCAGATCCATTACTACGCCGGACATCTGGATATCAAACTCCGGGATCAGGGTGGCTGGCACTTCTGGCGGCAATGGCTGGACGAGAAAAAGTGGCGGGGATATGACTATGCCGCGGTCGTAATCAAGCCGGAAGATGAACTCACGACCCGACAAGTGGACCAGATTTTCGGGCGGCAGGCGATCCATCAGATCAAGGGCGAGCGGGATCTGCTGGTGCTGTTCTACCGCCTCAAAAACTGAACGCGGCCCCGTCCCGGTTCAGCCGGCATCCAGCAAGCTGTCGATCCTGGCAATGACGTCTTCGACGCCAATCAGCGCCATCGCGCCCGGATCATGGACCCGGGTATTCCAGTCAACCGTGGCGGGATCCTCGCCGAGAAATTTGCGCACGGCTTGCGGCCAGGCGTCCACCACCAGTTCCGGCCACAACCAGGGCCGCGACAACTCCGGCGGCGCCACCGCATACAGACCAATAACCGGTGTACCCATGGCAACCGCAATATGGGCCGGGCCGGTATCAGGGCAGATACAAAAACGGGCCCGGTCCATCAGTGCCGCGAGTTGCTTGAGACTGGTTTTGCCGACCAGATTGACGGGCGGTGTCTGACACTTCGCGACTATTGCCTGCGCCAGCGCCGCTTCGCCGCCGCCGGGGCCACCGGTCAGCAGCACCGGCAAACCGCGCTCCTGTGCCAGATAATCATTGACCGCCGCATAGCGCTCCGGCAGCCAGCTGCGCTCGGCCTTGCTCGCTGCCGGGTTAATCACCACATAGCCCGGCTCGGTACCTGCGAGACGGGTCGCTTCGGCATAATCCTCTTCACCGACCGGGAGTTCCCAGGTGAGGTCCCGCTTGCCAAGGCCCAGAGCTTCCGGGAACGCGAAAAAGCTCTCCAGCAGATGCTCTCGACGAAACCGGATTTGACGATTGACGAACAGCCACTGGCCATCCCGCGCCCGCTTGCGGTCAAAGCCCAGTTTGATCGGCGCGCGGATCAGCGGATAAATCAGGTTGACCCGGAAATTGGCTTGCATTGCCAACACCAGATCAAATTCCAGAGTTTTGAATTGACGATACAGGGCGCGGTAGTCGGCCAGCTTGCGCGGTTTGTCGATGACCATGAATTCAAGGCGCAAGTCCTTTTCCAGCCCCGCCAGTAGCCTGTAGGCAGCCCGATCGATCACCCAGGTCAATCTGGCGTCCGGAAATTGTCGGAGCAAGCTGCGCACCACTGGCACCAGCATGACCGTATCGCCAATGGCGGACAGTCGTACCAGGGCAATGTTCCGGACGTCCCCGGGCTCGATGTTCAAGACTTCACCTTTTTTGGCCACGCGGACGCCCCGACTCCAAGCAAACAGAAATTCGTTGCTGCACCGGTTCTGTCACTGACCGGGCAGGCTCTGAACTTTACACCCTTTCGGCGTATCATTATATTGGCACCACGATAAAATTCACCCAGTGTATTTGGCCCCCGTTCAACGTTCATGCCCGGGTCATTGTTTGCCACTGCAACAGGAGCCTCATGGCTGATGTCGATTGGAGTCAACTGTACAAACACCGCCGGAGTGTAAAAAACACCTGGCCCAAAATCTGGTCTCTGCCCGTCGCCAAACGCTACTCCAGCGTGTTGATGCAAGGCGACCTGCAACCGACGTCGGTGCTGGAAATTGGTGCCGGTGAGCGGGCGCTGCGAAAGAAAATCCAGAAACGCTGGCCTACCTGCAATTACGCCAGCTTTGACGTCGACAAGCATGGCGATCATGATTTTTATGATCTTGACGAAATCAATGGCCGGTACGATCTGGTCTGCATGTTTGAGGTGATTGAACATGTCACCGTCGATATCGCTCATGACATCCTCGAAAAAGCCTACGACGTGCTGGCGCCTGGCGGCACTCTGATGATAACCACGCCGAACATCTATTACCCGCCGGGATACCTGCGAGACGCAACCCACATCACTCCCTGGTGCTATGACGAACTTGGCGGTATTGCATCACTGGCCGGCTTCAGGGTAAAAAAAATCTATCGGCTCTATAATGAGTCCTGGATCCAGAGGTTGATACGGCGGGTGCTCTGCTATCCGTTGTTTCGCCTGCTGGGGATCGATTACTCACGACAAATCATGCTGGTTGCCCAGAAGCCGTCACCATGAAAAAAATTCTGTTCCTGTCGAAGTCCGCGGAGTCCGCCTCTACAAGGTACCGGGCCCTGGACTACTTCGGGCTGCTCAAAGACCATGACTGGGAACCGGTGTGGTTGCCGATCACCGGCAGTTTTTCGGTCAAGCAGCAGGCGCTGGGCGCTGCCGGATCCGCGGATGTGGTCGTACTGGTGCGGCGACTGCTGCCCGCCCCACTGCTCTGGTGGCTCCGGAAAAAAAGCCGGCATCTGATCTTCGATTTTGACGATGCCGTTTTTACCCGGCCCTCCGGTGACTCGCGACAACGCCTGCGCCGCTTCCGACGCATTGTCAGGCTCAGTGACCAGGTTTTTGCCGGCAATGACTTTTTGGCGGCCAGGGCACGAAGTGAAAACGCCGAGGTGCATGTCATTCCGACATCACTGGACGTGGAGCGGTATCGTGTCGACGTCCCCCGGCCCGTTGATCATTTCGATCTGGTCTGGATTGGCAGCCAATCGACCCGACGCTATCTGGAGCCCTTGTTGCCGGTTCTCGAAACCTGCGCCGACAGCATTCCGGAGTTGCGCCTGAAAATCGTCGCCGACTTTGAACTGGAGTCGTCGAAACTGACCATCCTGAACCAGCCCTGGTCCGCGGGCACCGAAGCCGCGGAGCTTGCCAGCGCCCATGTCGGCATCGCACCGATGCAGGACACCCCCTGGACCCGTGGCAAATGCGCGCTCAAGATCCTTCAGTACATGGCGGCCGGACTGCCGGTGATAACTTCACCCGCCGGTGTGAATCGCGAGGTCATTGAAAACGGCCGCAACGGTTATCTCGCGGATTCCCCGCAGGACTGGCAAACGGCCATTACCGCACTCGCCGCCGACCCCCGGCTCGGCAGACGGCTTGGCGAGCAGGGCCGCCTCGATGTACAGGAAAAATTTGACCGCGCCCGGGTGTTCGCGAAAATTCTGGCGCGGCTGAAAGCAGCGACTGCCGGATATGTCGGTGTGCCGGGCTCCGGGCCGCGCGAAAGGATCCGGACATGATCGAAGGACATGCTGTCAGTGATGAAATCGCCCGACTGATTGCCGGGGTGGGCGCCACATCGCCGGATACCCTGCGGCTCTTTCCCGGCAAGCGCTGGGTGGGCCGCGTCATTCTGGATGGCAAACCGGCATTACTGAAGCTGTTTCTGCACTCTGCCCGGGGCGGCGCCCACTGCGCCCAGGAGCAGGAAGGCGCGCGGGCCCTCATGGACGCACAGATCCCGACTCCGGCATTGCTCAAATCCGGCAAGCAGGATGGTATCCCCTACCTGGTTTATGAATGGATGGCAGACGCCGAAACCGTGCGCCAACGAATCCGCACCGGGCCGGAGGCAGACATACTGCCACTGGTGAAAAAGATGGTCGAACTGACGGCCCGCCTCCACGACCAGCGTCTGTTACAGCAGGATCTGCATCTGGAAAACTTTCTGGTTCAGGGGCAGACTCTCTACGCCATCGACGCCGATCAGATCCGCCAGTTTCGGGACCGCATGCCCGATGCCACCCGTCTTGATAACCTGGCCCTGCTGCTGGCCCAGTTACCCGCCCGGTTTCTCGGCGAAGCGCCGGCCCTGATCCACCACTATTACAAGCGCCGCGAAGCCGATGCGGTCGAATCCTGGCCGGAATTCAAATCCCGCCTCGAACGGGCCATCTTTCTGCGCGGCGACAAATTTCGCCGCAAGGCACTTCGCACCAGTACCCGGTTTCAGGCATTCGAGCACCAGGTACCTGGCGGGTATCTGCGGGGCGTCTTCGACAAGCAGGCCGCTGTCGACGGTCTGGAGGACCTGCTCCGGGATCCTGACCAGCCCTTCCAGTGCGCACCGGACACCTGGCTGAAGGCCGGCAACAGCGCCAGTGTCAACAGCATCGAAATCGGTGCCCAATCCCTGATCGTCAAACGCTACAACGTCAAATCCCTGTGGCACGGCATCAAGCGCCAACTCAAAGCCAGCCGTGCGCAAACCAGTTGGCAATTCGGTTTGTATCTCAATCATCTGGGTATCGACAGTCCCGCGCCATTGGCCTATATCGAGCGACGCCGGGCCGGGCTGAAGCGGGAGGCCTGGCTGATCACCCGGGCGGTCGACGGCCAAAGCGCTCGCGCCTGGTTTGCGGCTCATACCGATGATGACCAGACCATGGAGGCGATTGCCCGGCAACTGCAAAGCTTCCATCACTGCCGCCTAGTGCATGGCGACACCAAGGCGACCAACATCCTGATCACGGACCCTGGACCGACCTGGATCGACCTTGATGCGGTCCGGGCATTTGCTCCGGATAACCTGCGCTTCGAAGCCGCTTTCCGGAAAGACATGCGCAGATTTGTTCGTAACTGGCAGGAGTCCCCCCAATTAGTCAGGACCTGTGATCGGGCACTGGCAGCAGTCGGGCTGGCGTGGACCAACGACTGACGGAAACCGGCGCGGCAAATGCCTGGCACCCCGAGCTTTGGCCGAAACGGTTAAAGGGGGCGTGACGGATGCGGCTCCGGCAGCCAGCTGAAGGATTTTTCCCGGTGCCTGAGTAGCAAGTACAGCGACAGACCACGGATTACCATGAAGCCGTAGAACGCCAGCCAGAGACCGTGATTGCCCCAACTGGCGGTGAGATACAGCAACGGCAGGAATCCGAGCAGCAAGGCCAGCACCATGGCGTTGCGCATGTCACGGGTCAGGGTCGCGCCGATAAAAACACCGTCGAGCAGATAGCTCCAGACCGCAACCAGGGGCAACAGCGTGACATAAGGCAGGAAGTTACGGGCTGCGGTAATAACCGGTCCGACATTGGTCATCAGGCCGATGATGGCGCCACCGAATAGTGCGAAGCCCGCCAGAAACACCAGACTGGCGAGCAGGGACCAGATGGCGCAAGCCCGCAGGGACTGACGATAGCCGGCACCGTCCCGGGCGCCGATAGCCCGCCCCACCAGCGCCTCGGCGGCATTGGCGAAACCGTCGAGGCCACTGGCCATAATCAGGAGAAAATTCAGCAGTACGGCATTGGCGGCCAGGATTACGTCGCCCATCTCGGCGCCGCGGCGGGTAAACAACAGGAACACCATTTCCAGGGCCAGGGTACGGATAAAGATATCGCCATTGACCCGCAGGAGTTGTACCAGGCCTTCCATACTGAACCAGCCGGGCGGCAACGGCAGCATCCGCTGTCGGCGGCAATGGCGCCAGACCAGTACCGCCGCCAGCGCGAGCCCCAGCCAGTCGGACAGCAGGCTGGCCCAGGCGGCGCCCGCCAGCCCCCAGTCGAGACCCAGCACCAGCAGCAGATCCAGCAGCACATTGACGATATTGGTAAACAGCAGCAGCGCCAGCGGCGAACGGGCGTTATGCACTCCCAGAAACCAGCCGACGATGGCGATATTGCACAGCGCTGCGGGCAGACCATGGATCCGGATTAGAAAATAGCTCGCCGTTCCCGCCTCAACGGCCTCGCTGGGCTGGATCCAGTAGATGCCGGCCGCAAGGACCCAATGCCGCGCCAACAACAGCACCAGGCCAAGACTGGCCGCGAGCAGCGCCGCCTGGGCGAGAATGCGCAGACTTGCCGCCGGATCCGAACGCCCGTAAGCCTGGGCAACGAGTCCGGTCGTGCCCATCCGCAAGAACCCCAATACCCAGACCAGGAAGGTATACAGCAGGGATCCGACCGCGACGGCGCCGAGATAATGAGCGGCGCCCAGATGGCCGATCACGGCCGTGTCGACCAGGCCGACCAGCGGCACGGTGACATTGGACAGGATCATGGGACCGGCAAGGGCCCAGACCTTTCGATGGGGATTGGCTGGCTTCAAGATTATTGACCGGATAGTGTCACCGGCGAAGATTGCAGGGCGGACCCCGGATTGTCAATAAACGATCCGGTCAGACAGAAAAACGGGCCCAAAGGCCCGTCATGATTAGCGCAGAATTACGGATTGGGAGGTTACAGTGGCTGAAGCTCTACCTTCACGCCATTCAGCACCGCCGGCTACCGGATCCTCCCACGCTTCGGCCTACGCAACGGTAGTACTGCATTTCGTTAAAGGCTTTTTTGCTGAGCCGTCGCTCTTCCAGGTAGGTCAGATAGGGTACGCACCGGGTCTGCTCGGCATGGGTGCCGGCCACCTGGGTTTTCTTGCAGATAATGACATTGCGACCTTCCTCATGGGCCTTTTTGGCCTCAATCAGATAGGGGTCGCCATCGGTGTTGCCCAACCGGAAATCATCGGACATTTCCTGGCTTGCGCAACCGGCCAGCAACACCGCCAGTGCGCAGATACAGGTCGGGAAAAAGAGTTTACGCATTTCACATACTCCTCGGCTGTCTCTGGATCGTTCGTAGATGCCGAGTTGCCCGCACTGACTGAGTTGAAGGGTTTGTCGCAGGGTCCACTGCCGCCACCTACAATTCCACGGTAGGCGGAAAAGTTTGCAAAATCAGTAAACAAATACACAGAGCGCTTTTTGCGAAGGGGTTCGGAATACCCCGGGAAATGCAGGAAAAGCGGGAGCAGTGATGCCCCCGCGAAGGGCATCAGTTGCCTTCAGTGCCTCTCTGGGCATTGGAGCCTTGCATGCGGCTCATGGCCTTGCGGCTTTCTTCCTGTTCATCCCGATACACGGAATAAGGCACGCAGCGCTTGGTGGTACGGTGGGATCCTGTGGTCTTCTCGCGCCGGCAGACGACCGCCTTGCGGCCTTCCGCCTCGACTTTTTCAGCTTCAAGGGCCAGTTGATCGCCGGTCAGATTGCCGTCAAGCCTGGCGGTGTCATTGGTGGCACAGGCGGCCAGGGCCAGGGCGGCCAAAGCGGCCAACGAAACACTCTTGAAGGTCATGATAACTCCTTGTCTTGAACCTTGTTTCCGAAAATTGGCGGGAAGTGACCGGTCATTGCAAACATTATTGGTCGCGATCGCCTTCCGGCCGGAAATCCCGGGGTGCGATCAGGAGACTCATCCCCTGACCACAACCCGGTGACGCTCAGTTTCCGCCGCCCCGCTGGGCGTTGGACTGTTGGAACTTGCTCATGTTCTTGCGGCTCTGCTCCTGCTCGTCCTTGTAGGTCTGGTAGCTGACGCAGCGCTTTTTCGCCCGGTGCGAACCGGTCGTTCTTTCCCTGCGGCAAATAACCACCTCGCGGCCTTCGTCTTCCGCTTGCTTGGCTGCAGCCGCCAATTCATCACCTGGCAGGCTGGCGTCGATCCGGGAGCTGTTATTGCTGGCGCAGGCGCCCAGAGCGAGTGCCAGGGTGCCGGCAATGATTAGATATCTTGGTGTCATGATTACCCCTTTTGGTGAGTTAGACCGGTTAGCGAGACATTCGCATCCGGATTCTGGTTAAAGTTCTCTTTCCTGCAAGCGGGTGCCGGTCGTCGCTATTATCAAATCGTCGGCACCGGTGACCTTGAAACTGAAAGTCCGGGCGACCCGTGACTC
>JASBTO010000199.1 GCA_030148365.1 Kangiellaceae bacterium | reverse complement strand
AGTCTTTTAGTGCGGCTGAGGTCATGATTTTTGTGGCGCAGCCCTGGGCCAGGAGCAGGATTGTGAGCACAATGAGCTTTATCGAAGAGCGCATGGAAGTCCTTGTTTGAGCTATTAAAAAAGACCGGTAGCAGAACCTTTTGTACCAGATATGGGGCAGGAGTGGCCACCGGTTGTTCCTGGTCGCACCCGGTAGTCTTTATTGAGGCATCCGGAATTTCCGCACAAATGGATCCCTGCGTGCGCGAGGATGATACCCACTTGCCCCTGCCGCAGCGAGCCACAAAACGGTAAAACCCCTGGTCACTTCCGCAAACACAACCGCCGCCCGCCACCGCTGGCCTCCCGCCCCCAATCTACGTTAAAATACTCGCCACTCTCGGGGTGCCGTCGACACGGCTGAGATACCTGCAAGGTAAACCCGCACAACCTGATCCGGCTAATACCGGCGTAGGGATGAGTATTCCGCAAGGACCGATCCCGCAAGGATAATCCCTTAAGGTCTGCTCTCCCCGCCATCGATTGCGAGGAAGTACTGTATGAGCAAGCCTGCCGAGGCCCTGGTGGCCAACACCAAAATTACCCGTGACCCGCTGCCCGCCTCTACCAAGGTTTATGTTCCCGGCGAGATCCATGGCGACATCCGCGTGCCCATGCGGGAAATCGCCCTGACCAACGGTGAATCTGTCACCCTCTATGACACCTCCGGTCCCTATACCGATCCCAAGGCCGACATCGACGTGCGCAAAGGCCTGCCGGAAGTACGCCGCGGCTGGATCACCGGACGTAACGATGTGGAAACCTACGAGGGCCGCGAGCTCAAACCCCTCGACAATGGTTACAAGGATGCCGACAAGGCCTTCTTGAACAACAACGCGGATCTGCAGCGCAAGCCGTTGCGTGCCAAGTCCGGCTGCAACGTCACTCAACTGCACTATGCCCGCAAAGGCATCATCACCCCGGAAATGGAATATATCGCCATCCGCGAGAACCAGTTCCGCAGCGAGATCAGCGAGCGCTTCAATACGCCGGAGCGCAAGAAGCGTCTGAAGGGCGATCCCATGGGCGCCATATTGCCGGAGCGGATCACGGCCGAATTTGTCCGCGAGGAAATCGCTCGAGGGCGGGCCATTATCCCCGCCAATATCAACCATACCGAGCTGGAGCCGATGATTATCGGTCGCAACTTCCTCGTCAAAACCAACGCCAACATCGGCAATTCGGCGGTAACTTCGTCGATCGAGGAAGAAGTGGAGAAATTGGTCTGGGCCATCCGCTGGGGTGGTGACACGGTGATGGATCTCTCCACCGGCAAGAATATCCACGCCACCCGGGACTACATCCTGCGTAACTCGCCGGTGCCCATCGGCACCGTGCCTATCTACCAGGCGCTGGAGAAGGTCGGCGGCGTCGCCGAGGATCTGACCTGGGAAGTATTCCGCGATACCCTCATCGAGCAGGCCGAGCAGGGCGTGGATTACTTCACCATCCACGCCGGCGTGCTGCTGCGCTATGTGCACCTGACCGCTGAACGGGTTACCGGCATTGTCTCCCGTGGCGGTTCGATCATGGCGAAATGGTGTATCGCCCACCACAAGGAAAACTTCCTCTATACCCATTTCGAGGATATCTGCGAAATCATGAAGGCCTACGACGTCAGCTTCTCGCTGGGCGATGGCCTGCGTCCAGGCTCTACCGCCGACGCCAATGATGAAGCCCAGTTTGCCGAGCTGGAAACTCTGGGCGAGCTGACCAAAATTGCCTGGAAGCACGATGTCCAGACCATGATCGAAGGCCCCGGTCACGTGCCCATGCACCTGATCAAGGAGAACATGGACAAGCAGCTCGAGTGCTGTGACGAAGCCCCCTTTTATACCCTCGGACCACTGACCACGGACATCGCCCCCGGCTACGACCAAATCAACAGCGGGATCGGCGCCGCCATGATTGGCTGGTTCGGTTGCGCGATGCTTTGCTATGTAACGCCCAAGGAGCATCTGGGATTGCCCAACCGGGATGACGTCAAAACCGGCATCATCACCTACAAGCTCGCCGCCCACGCCGCGGATATGGCCAAGGGACACCCCGGCGCCCGTTACCGGGACGATTTGCTGTCACAGGCGCGCTTTGAATTCCGCTGGGAAGATCAGTTCAATCTCGGTCTCGACCCGGATACCGCCCGGGAATTCCATGACGAGACCCTGCCCAAGGACTCCGCCAAAGTCGCCCATTTCTGCTCCATGTGCGGCCCCAAATTCTGCTCCATGAAAATCAGCCAGGACGTTCGTGACTACGCCGCCAATCTCGGCGTCGATGCCAACAAGGCCGTGGCCGTAGGTATGGAAGAGAAATCCCGGGAGTTTCTGGAAAAGGGCGGTAAAATTTACGTAGCTGCGGAGTAATGCCGCTAACATGACGGTAACACCACTAAAAATCGGCATTGCCGGTGCCGGCATCGCCGGCCGCCTGTTGGCCTGGCGGCTGGCCCGCATCGGGCACGAAGTTGAGCTGTTTGACCGCGAGCCGCAAGGTTCGCGGGAGATCTGCTCCTTTGCCGCCGCCGGTATTCTGGCGCCCCTCGCGGAAGTCGAACAGGCCGACGCGCCGATCTACCGCTTGGGCAACCGGGGTCTGGCCCTGTGGCCGGACATTCTTGAAGCCCTGGGCGGTGAGATTTTTTTTCGGCAACCCGGCACCCTGATTGCGGCCCACGGCAAGGATCGGGGCGATCTCAAGCACTTCGAAACCCTGGTGCGCCGCCATTTGCCCGAATCGGAAGGAGACATAGTCGCTGTCGATCTTCGCGATCGGGAACCGGCGTTGGCACATCTGGGTGCGGGCCTGTACCTGGAACAGGAAGCCCAACTGGATCCCGAAGCCCTGATGGTCCGGCTAGAGTCAGTGCTCACTGACCTCGGAGTGGTTTGGCATTATGGTGTCGAGGTACCGGAAGTCCAGCCCGGCCAACTGAAACTTGAGGACGGGCAGCGCAGCTTTGACTGGGCGGCGGATTGTCGCGGCCTCGGTGCCCGGCCGCAAACGCCGGAGTTGAGAGCGGTGCGCGGCGAGCTCGTCTGGCTGCATGCGCCGGACGTCGACATCAAGCATATGGTGCGCTTGATGCATCCTCGCTACCGGATCTATCTGGTACCGCGGCCGGGCAACATCTACCTGGTCGGCGCGACCGAGATCGAGAGCGACGATTGCTCGCCCATTTCGGTGCGCTCCGGGCTGGAATTGTTATCCGCGGCCTATAGCCTGCATTCCGGATTCGCTGAAGCCCGCATCATCAAGACCGTCAGCCAGTGCCGCCCGGCGATGCCGGACAATATGCCGTTGCTGGAAGTTGATGACGGCCTCATCCGGATTAACGGACTCTACCGGCACGGCTTCCTTCTCGCTCCGGCGTTGATTGAAGATGCCGTCATTCGCTTGTCCCACCAGACCTACCCGGTGGATGAGGAGTTATACAGTGAATCCGTGTAGGGAGAAGACAAGCAATCCGGCATCGCAAGGTGAGCGTCGCGAACCGGTGCAACCGACATTCGGTTATGAAAAATATCAGCAAAAACAGGAGATTGCTTGATGCAGGTGCAGGTTAATGATGAATCCGTCAGGCTGGATGGCGAGACCACACTGGCAGCGGCCCTGAAAGCCGCCGGTTTCGGTGAAGAGGGTTTTGCCGTGGCGGTCAATATGACTTTCGTACCGCGCTCCCAACAGGCCGATTTCTCACTCAAGGACGGCGACCGCATTGAAGTGGTCACGCCGATGCAGGGTGGTTAACCATGTGGAATATTGCTGACAAATCATTGAAAAGCAGGCTATTTATCGGTACAGCCCTGTATCCGTCGCCGCAGATCATGCAGGACGCCATTCGCGCTTCCGGCGCCGGCGTTATTACCGTGTCCCTGCGCCGGCAGTCACCGCAGCAAAAGGGCGGTTTGCAGTTCTGGGACCTGATCCGGGACCTTGGCTGCGAGCTTTTACCCAACACCGCCGGCTGCCACTCTGCTGCGGAAGCCGTAACCACAGCGCAGATGGCCAGAGAGCTGTTCGGGACCAACTGGGTGAAACTGGAAGTCATCGGGGATGATTACAATCTGCAACCGGATCCTTTCGGGCTGGTTGAAGCCGCAGAGCAACTGGTCAAACTTGGCTTCGAAGTCTTCCCGTACTCCACCGATGATCTGGTATTGTGCCGCAAACTCCTTGATGTGGGGTGTCGCGTGCTGATGCCCTGGGGCGCGCCCATCGGTACCGGTCGCGGCCTGATCAACCCCTATGCCCTGCAAACCCTGCGGCAGCGCCTGCCCGATACGCCTCTGATTGTCGACGCCGGGATCGGCGCGCCTTCCCATGCAGCAAAGGCCATGGAATTCGGCTATGACGGCATCTTGCTCAATACCGCGGTAGCCCGCGCTGCCGATCCGGTGGTGATGGCGGAGGCTTTCAGGCTGGCGGTCGAGTCCGGACGCAAGGCCTTTGAGGCCGGACTGATGCCGGAGCGGGATCTGGCCAGCCCCTCGACCCCGGTACTCGGCACCCCGTTCTGGCAGCAGGAGTCCTGAGTCATGGACAATGCCAAGGCTATCGTCTGGGCAATCGCCGGTAACGACAGTGCCGGCCTTGCCGGACAGGTTGCCGATTGCAATACGATCGCAGCGCTCGGCGCGCACCCCTGCAGTCTGGTCACGGCGGTCACTGCCCAGAACCATGAGGGCGTCGCGTCCCTGAATCCTCTCGAAGCCAAACAGGTGCAAGCCCAGATCCGGGCCTTGCAGGAAAGCCTGGCGCCCGCCGCCATCAAACTCGGCATGCTGCCGAGTGCCGAGGTGATCCGGGAAGTGGCGGAATTTATCGAGCACTATCAGGGGCCGGTAGTCTGCGATCCGGTGATATCCGCCAGCAAAGGTGGCGATCTGATGATGCCGGGCGCCTGGAAGCCGTTTGTGAAACGGATCTTGCCGTTTGTGACTCTGCTGACTCCGAACTGGCCGGAAGCGGAAAAGCTTGCCGGGATCAAAATCCGCAATCCGGAAGACGCTGAAAAGGCCGCCGCGAAGATTCTCGGACTGGGAGTAAAAGCCGTCCTGCTCAAAGGCGGCCATGCCGCAGACAAGCGGCCGGAAGAGAAATTCAGTCAGGACTTTTTTACCGACGGCGAGCATGCATTCTGGCTGAGCAGTCGCCGGGTCGATACCGAGAATGCCCGCGGCACCGGCTGCCGGTTGGCATCGGCCATCGCCGCCGCCCTGGCGCAGGAGCATGATCTCAGGGATGCGGTGGTGATCGGCAAGATGGCCATCAATCAGGGATTGCGACAGAGCTATCGGGTGGGCGCGGGACCCGGGCCCGTGGAAATCCGGCATTGGCCGGACCGGCAAAATGATTTGCCGTTTTTGACCCGGACGCCGGATCTTCGCCACCTCAATTCGCGGTTTCCCGACTGTGGACGGAGTCCGATCGGCCTCTACCCGGTGGTCGATCGCGCCGAATGGCTTGAACGGTTGCTGCCCCTTGGCGTTACGACCGCGCAATTGCGCATCAAGGATCTGACGGGCAAGGCATTGGAAAAGGAAATCGAGCGGGGTATCGACATCGCCCACCGTCATCGCTGCCGGCTGTTTATCAATGATCACTGGCGGATCGCGATTGAAAAGGGCGCCTATGGAGTTCATCTGGGGCAAGAGGATCTTGACGATGCTCACCTCTCCACCCTGCATGTGTCGGGCCTCAGGTTGGGAGTAAGTACTCACAGCTATTACGAGGTGGCGCGGGCCCACGCTATCCAGCCGTCCTATATTGCGGTCGGCCCGGTTTACGCGACCACGAGCAAGGAGATGCCCTGGATCCCCCGGGGACTCGAGAATCTGGCGTACTGGACGAACACCCTGATCTACCCGGTCGTTGCCATTGGCGGGATTACCGAAGAGCGTGCGCCGCTGGTGGCCGGTACGGGCGTCAGCGGTGTGGCCCTGATTTCCGCCATCACCCAGGCCAGCGACCCCGAAAAAGCCACGCGGGATCTGCTGGTGGCCGTGACGCCGGAAGCGGCCCCGGACGATCCGAGGATCGCCCTCGCCGAGGGCGCCACCCGCCTCGCGGCCGGAGA
>JASBTO010000197.1 GCA_030148365.1 Kangiellaceae bacterium | reverse complement strand
GCCGTGTTCCAGCGTACCGTCTGATACCAGCAATGGCTCACCGTTGACGATATTCATCACATACAACCGGCCCTTGCCGACCGCCGGTTCGCAGGCATCCGTCCCGGTGTCCGGTTTGTAGCTGGTGAAGATCACCCGGTTGTTGAAGATCAGGCCGCCGGACAAGGCTTTTTCCCCGCTGGCCTCGAGATTTATATACCAGCCGTAATAGTCCGCAGCGTCAGAATCGTCCTCCAGTTCCGCGGTCACTTCCGCCCCTTCGTCTGCGCGACTGGTGACGTCAACAAGATTGATACGACCTATCTCGTCCGGAAACTCGTCCGGCATCAGGGCTGTGTCCCGCAAGACATAAAATTGATCCGTGATATTCATGTCGATGGGGTGAGCACGGTAGCCGGAACCGACTGCCAGGGCCGCAAAGCTTTTGCCCGCGGGGCGCCTGACAAACGCCACATCCACGGGATTGAAGAAACGACGATTATTGGCAACGCCATTGGCATCGCCCAGATCCTCCCGCAGGTCAGCGATGCGACCACCCTTGACGAGATCCGCCGCAGCGCCGCCATTGCTGTCATTGTTGACGTCAAACCGGAATACCTGACCGGCGATATCGATGGCGTAGAAGCGTTCGACGAGCCCGGAGCCGGTGAAATCGAGGGCCGTCACCTGAGACGGAATGCTGTAGTTGAGGTTGCTCATGACTGCGCCTGCACCACCATTGTCCTCATCGGTATCGGTGCTGGCCCGCCACAGGACGTTGCCTTTCTGATCACCGTCCGCGGCGATAATGAAAATGTCGTTACCCCGGGTATCCAGGCTCGCAAAAGCTTCCCGATCCGCCTGATCCTGGCTGGTGTCATAGCCACCACTGACAATCATTACCAGGCGTTCGCTGCCGTCCCATCTTATGTTGCCGATCACCGGTTTGGCCCAGGTCTGACCGAGACCTTCGACGAAGACGGTCTTGCCCTTGTAGGCCTCTGCTGCGGCACTCTGCTCCGGGTCGCCGGTAAGGGTAAACATGATTTGCGGATTATCCGGGTCGCTGATATCCAGCGCGTAATAATTGACTCCACCCCGACGCATACCGACATACAGGAATGCCCGGTCACCGGCGGCATGGCTGATCAGACCGTCACCGTCGGTATCGCGGGTATAAATGGTCATCTGGCCATCGAGGCCATAGATATGGTTGCTGCTGATGAAATCTTCGGCATCAACCAGTGCGGGTATGTTGTTCAACAATTGCCTCGGCACCCAGGCCCAGAGTTCCGTGCCATCCTCGCTGCTGCCGTCGCCATGGTCGACGGCGTTCCCGGCATTCACCGCATGCAGATAACCGTCATTGGTGGTGACAAATACAATCGGTTTGACGACCTCGCCGTCCTTGTAGTTGACCAGCGAAGGGTTGGAATGCAGGGGATCACCGTAGGTCTTGCGGGCGCTGGTGCCATCGCCGGCATCGTCTACCTGATAGCCGTTAGCCCAGCGTATCGCCCTGCGCAGGGCCGTCTCATCCGCCGTTGACAGGGGGTTGTCGGCAATGCCGAACAACTCCTTGGTCAGATTGGCGGAATTATCGGAACCGGTTTCCACGGAAAGCCGGTTTGTGGCGTGATCCAGATTGTTGGAACCGGTATCTGCCGGCGACACGTCACTATAGACACTTCTGGGCATGGACAATTTGTTGGCAGCACCGCCGGCCGTGATCTTTTCCTTGTCATCGGCACCGCTCCAGAAACTCCGAACCCCGGCGGCGGCGGAAAACTCGCCGGTTTCGGTCACCGCGGGTGGCGTCGATTCCGGATCACCTTGCCCGTAAATCCTGTTGTCGGCAATCTGATACTTTTTCAGGTTGCCGCCCCAACTGCTGCTGTTTTGCGGGTTGAACAGGGCAAAGTAGACGTGGTTGTCATTCGCCAGGCGATTGACCTGACTGACCGTCACGCCAGGCGCCGAAAAAGTGCTGCTGCCCGTTGCCGCGGCCACAATCGAATTGAAGGCGGCGACCAGTTCATTTACGTCATCGGCCGTGTAAAAATCGCCCATGCCCTCATCCGCCAGTTTGTCCAGAAACTTGTAGGAACTCTCCCCCTCGGGGATCGCGAAGCTGATGGTGTGGGTCCTGACGGTCTGCTTGTCGTCAAATCCGTCTCCCGACCTCTGATCTTCGGCGGCCATGAATCTGGCCAGTTCGTAGGCACAATCCTTGCCGCTACTCTTGTGATCACAGCCGTATCCGGTTCCGTCAAAAATCTCCCGGGTCTTGTTGGTCTGGTACTTCCTGATGTTATTGGGCTCTCCGTCCGACAAAAAGACAATATGATCAGTCACGCACTGGGCGTCGGCCTGAAACGGCGACAAATAGGCGGGCGGGACTCCAGCCCAGGATTTTGCGTGGCTCAGGGCCGTTGGATTCTGGATGCCGTAATAGACATCGTCACCCCGATAATAGAAAGCGGCTTCCGTCAGGGCATTCAGCGCCGGGGTGCCGTTGGCCGCATTGAGGCCTTCGATGATATCAATCAATTCTTCCCGCGCGTTCGCAGCGCCACCTGCGATCGAAAACGGCGCCGCATTCAGGTCCCGGAGCGGATAAAGCACGCGGGACCCCAGATGGGTTTCCTCTTTGTCATCTTTATCGGTAACGGTATACCGGGTGGGGAAATTCATCAGACCGGCATTGATGTCATCGGAATTGTTGAGGACTTCGATCAGGGCCTGACGAACGATGCTCAAACGGGCCGGCGGCGTAAAACCCGACTCCTCAGGTTTATTGCCGGCAACATCCCAACCCATTGAGCCGGAGGTATCGAGCACAAACAGGACGTTGGGTTTGCTCTTGCCGGTATCCGAGACCCCGAGATAAACTTCTGTATCATCGGCCTGGGCCGGCAGACTCACCAACAGGGCTGTCGCCAGACCCAGCATCAGCTCCCGGTACTTGAGCACGCAAGTATTCATGGTTTCTCCCCAGTAAAAAAACTAGTGTTCGATGTCTTTATCCGAGCAGGGCCGAACCAGATAGGCCGACTCCTCGAGCGCAGCACCGTACTCCCCGGTGTCCGCAACATTATCGTCATCATTGTCAAACCAGCCGTCTCCCTGGACGTCAAAGAAATGGCATCCAAAGCCTTCGCGAACGCTGGTTCCCGGACACGCCAGCGCACTGAAGTCGGCGCACGCGGCCTTGTAGACGCTGGTGCTTTTCGCTTTCAACAGAGCAGACGCACCGGATTGCAGGGTCACGCCGGAGCAATCCACCAGCTTGCCTTCCTGATCGCTACAGACTACATGGGCCGCCGTATTGGCGGGCAGATCCGCAAGAGCCCCGGCGTCCTCCGCCGCGGCCACGGTCTGGTCCACCAGATTTCCGCCATTGTAAAAATCCAGGGCGAAGGCATTGAGAGCACTTTGTGCGGCATTGAAACCGATGGTTCACTGCGCGAGGTTATTGGACATTTTTTCGTTCAGTATCCCGGAGGACATGGCCGACACCCCGATGACGGTCAGCACCAAAAGAATAATAATGGCGACCACCAGGGCGGCGCCCGACTGACGTTTAGGCAGTTTGTTGTTGTGGGTCATAAGCCTCAGTCCGCGATCCTGGGATAGTTGGGCAGGTGGATACTGGTTTCGAAAACCTTGCGCATATAGCCGTCCGTAACGGGTAATTCTTCATTGAACAGAAACACTGACTGGGTTTTGTCAGGCCCCTGCTCCCTGGCAGCCCGCATCACCAGTCCCAGGTTGACCCACCTGACTTTTGCCCAGTCGGTTGCCGCTACGGCATCCGCTGTGAAATAGCGAGCCCCCGAGGCCGCGCCAAAATCGACGCCGTAAACCACTTCGAAGCGCTCAACATTCCGGATCAGGGGCTGGCCGTTGCAGGCCAGATCGAAGGAGGTTTCGTCCGCGTTAGTCTGCAAGCGATAACTGTTGGTCACCAGGCGGGTAACGCCATCGCTACCGGCGGGTCCGGCCGGGACCGCGCCCATACAGTCTGTCGCGCCGTGATACTGAATCGTCAGCACGTCAGTTGTCTGGCCGTCTCCACCGGGAATGATTTGATCGTCCCGCGTGGCGGCACCGTCAATATGCTCATCCAGCTGACTTGCGGCAGCCGGAAAGGCCTGCTGATTACTCCAACCGGATTTCTGTAAATCGGTTTTCAGAAACTGTAGCGCGAATCGGCCGCTGTCCTGGATTTCGTTAAGCGTCTGATTGGTCTGATTGGCCTGGCGAGTGTTGACAAACAACCAGAGCACACCGGCAATCAGGATCAGTCCCAGTGCCATGGCAACCATCAGCTCGACCAGGGTCAGGCCTTGCTGGCGGGAGGGTGACTGCAGGAAGTGCCGGCTCACAGGACCATCTCCAGCATCACGCAAGTTTTGGTCGCGGCGAGACCCATGCCGCCGCTGCTGACCGGCTGGTGACAGAAGTTGTCATTGGACAGCCCCTCCCCGCCGGTGGTATCGGTGCGCACCGCGGGCGTCCAGGCAACATAGAGGGTATAGCGGGAGCCCGGCGAGCAGGCGTCACCGTCAACAACACTGCTGTTGTCCCAGCAGGTAATGCCAATTTCGCCGTCCGGAAGACTTCGTCGCTGCAGCCCGGCTTCGCAGATTTGACGCTTGTCGAAAACGATTCGCTCCGCGCTTGTGCATTCGGCGCCGGTGCAGGCGCAACCGCCCCCGACCGGGCAGGCCTGGGCAAAAGCGATCGGTGCGCTGCCATAACGACACCACCGTTCGTAGTTACCCGAGTCGGCGGCACCATTGAGAAGATTGTCCGGGTCAGCACCGACAAAGTCAGCGTTGGCCAGCATGCGGCTTGAGACCGCGTCCGCCAGCGCCGTGGCCTGTGCCCGCATGTAACCCTCCTGGGTCGCATTGGCGGAGGACAGTTGCAACGCCGCCAGACCGAGTAGACCGATTGCCAGCACCAGGACGGTAATCAGGACTTCAAGAAGACTGAAGCCCCGTTGTGCAGAAAGCTGGAATCTGCTCACAGGGTGCACCCCGCGTCAATGGCTGCCACGGCAATGGCGCCTGACTTTGCCACCGTGACCAGCCGCCCCTTGCCGCGGGCATCGCACAGCGTCAGCGCCCAGTCGGGGCTGGCAGTAATGATGCCGGTGGCCAGGAAGGTAATGTTGTCGGTAGTGCTGCTGGCGGGGAGGCCCGTGCCCTCGATTTGCAGCAGTTCGGTATCGCCCTGCTCGACCCGGAAGCCGTCGATCCAGGCCGATACCGGGGTTACCGTAATGGTTGCCCGGTGGTTGATTGCATAACTGCGGGCGGTGTTGAGCACGCTGACCGCGTCACTGGCGGCGCTGGCCAGTCGCGCGTTCTGAAGCATGGTGGCCATGGATGGCACGGCGACGGTGAGGATTATCGCCAACACGGTCAGCGAAATCATTAATTCAATTAAAGTGAACCCCCGGGCAAGTCTTCGCATCTGGGATCTGCGTCCTTTTGTCTATTATTTTCCCTCTTGGCAGTCACTTTCACAAAGTCGGCTCGCGGCTGACAAGCCCCAATGAAATGAACGGTAGTATTTATCCGACAAGTGGTCGAATAAAGCGCAGAGTGCGCATCAGAAAGACTTGCGGTTGGTAATTTAGCAGTTTTGGCAGCTGCAGCTTCTGCGCCTCTACTGGCGCAGCGCTGCAGGCAAGGCGAAGACAATGGATTCGTCAACACCCTGATTTTCCACGGCCTTGTGACCGCCGTGCTCCTCCAGCCAGGCAATCACTTCCTGAACCAGAATTTCCGGCGCTGACGCACCTGCGGTGACGCCGATCCGATCGACACCGTCCAGCCACGCCGGATCAATCTCGTGGGCGCCGTTAATCAAATGGGCCCGGGCGCCGCAGAACTCCGCCAGTTCTTTCAGGCGATTGGAATTGGAACTGTTGCCGGAGCCGACCACGAGCACCAGATCACAGTCGCTGGCGAGAGTTTTCACGGCATCCTGTCGATTCTGGGTGGCATAACAGATGTCGTCTTTTTTGGGGCCGGTGATGGCGGGATAACGTTTTTTGAGGCTCTCGATGATCCGGGTGGTGTCGTCCACGGACAGGGTCGTCTGGGTCACATAGAAAAGGCGTTCCGGATCCCGGACTTCCAGGCGCCCGACATCATCGATGTCCTCCACCAGATAAATGCCGGCCCCGTCAGCAGGATACTGGCCCATGGTGCCCTCGACTTCCGGGTGTCCCTTGTGACCGATGAGGATGCACTCCTCGTCACGGCGACCAATACGGGCGACTTCCATATGCACCTTGGTGACCAGGGGACAGGTCGCGTCGAAGACCTGCAAGTCCCGCTCTTTGGCTTCGCGACGCACTTGCTGGGAGACCCCGTGGGCACTGAAAATCAACGTCGATCCTTCCGGGACTTCCGCCAGATCCTCAATGAAGATCGCGCCCTTGTTACGCAGCCCGTCCACGACGTACTTGTTGTGTACCACTTCGTGTTTGACATAAATCGGCGCCCCGAAAAGCTCCAGGGCGCGATTGACGATCTCGATGGCGCGATCGACACCGGCGCAAAAGCCGCGGGGATTGGCGTGTTGTTTTTCCATGGGTAATACATTCTGTCAGAACGGGCTTGCGGTCTTATTTCGACCACTTCGTGTTCCTGTGTAATGTCTTTGTCCGACAGCG
>JASBTO010000196.1 GCA_030148365.1 Kangiellaceae bacterium | reverse complement strand
GTATGGCACCGCCAGTCAGAAAGACGGCGATTAGGTAATCCGGCGGTGGCCGCGACCAGAGAAAAAGTGTACAGCACGCCGCCAGCAATCCAATCGTCCCTGATCGCATGGGCAGACAATCCTTTGTCCTGCGTAACGCACAAAGCATAAGCCGGCTGATTTATGGCGCGCAAGTACTTTCAACGCATCATGCCCCATCCGTCCCGGATCAAGGACAACCGCTACCTGAAGATGTTTGGTAGTCTGCTCCATGACCCGGGACTCTGGCATCTGAACCGGGCTTCGGCCTCCGGTGCCTTTGCTGTCGGCCTGTTTTGTGCCTTTGTTCCCCTGCCTTTCCAGATGCTGATCGCCGCCGCCCTGGCCATTTTCTTTCGCGTGAACCTGCCGCTCTCAGCCGCACTGGTCTGGGTAACCAATCCCCTGACCCTGGCGCCGATTTTCTATTTTGCCTATCGCGTCGGCGCCTGGATCCTGCAGTGGCCGAAAAGTGACTTCGCCATGGAGCTGTCCCTCACCTGGCTGCAGCAGGAACTCGTGCATATTTGGCAGCCGTTCCTGCTGGGCTGTCTGATCTGTGGCCTGCTGGCGGCGCTCATCGGATATTACGCCGTGCAATGGTTCTGGCGTTACCATGTGGGCAAGAGCTGGAAAGCGCGCAAGTTGCGCTGGAAAGAAAAGCTGCTGCACTTCGAAAAGGCGCCGGACGAACCGGCGCCTGAAGAGGACGTGACAGAAAGAAAATCGTCCGGGAAATCCGGCCGGGAGTATCTATAGCGGTGACAGGACGCCGTCTTCGAGTTTCAGGGCCCGATCCATTTTCGCCGCCAACTGATAATCGTGGGTCACGGTGATAAAGCTGGTGCCGAATTCCCGGTTCAGATCCAGCATCAAATCGTAAACCCGTTCGGCGGTGGTGTGATCCAGATTGCCGGTCGGCTCATCGGCAAGCACGCACAGCGGCTCGGTAACCAGGGCGCGGGAAAAGGCGATACGCTGACGCTCACCGCCGGATAACTCGCCCGGCTTGTGCTCTTGGCGCGGGGTCAACCCCACCCGCTCGATGAGCGCGGCGGCTTTCTTTTTCGCAACTTCCATTTTCTCGCCCCGAATCACCAGGGGCATGGCGACATTCTCCAGGGCGGTAAACTCCGGCAGCAGATGATGGAACTGATAAACAAAACCGAGATTACGGTTCCGGAAAGTACCCTGCCGGGCGATACTGAGTTTGTGGATATTCTGGTCGTCAATGGTGACGCTGCCCTGACTGGGATTGTCCAAAGCACCGATCAGGTGCAACAAGGTACTCTTCCCGGATCCGGATGAGCCGACCACGGCTACCCGCTCACCTCTGGCGATCTCCAGATCCAGTCCCCGAAGCACCTCCACCCGGGAAGCGCCATCGTCATAGGTCTTGTGCATGTCGCGCACCCGGATCAGCGGGGTCTTATTTTTCATTGCGGGGTCCGTCATAGCAGGCTCAGTCATATCGCAAGGCCTCCGCTGGTTGGGTGCGGGAAGCTTTCCAGGCCGGGTAAAGGGTCGCCAGCAAACTCATCACAAAGGCGGCGAGACAGGTCACCCAGACATCCTGCCAGTTCAGCTGCGAGGGCAGGAAGCCGATAAAATAAACATCACTCGGCACCAGGCTGACACCAAAAGCTGACTCGACCCAGGCAGCGATATCCGGCAAATACAGTGACAGAAGTACGCCGCCGGTGGCACCCAGCAAGGTGCCTATCAGACCATTGATGGTGCCCATGATCATAAAGATCCACATGATGCTTTTGGGCGCGGCGCCGAGCGTACGCAAAATGGCGATATCGGCGGTTTTCTCGGTAACCACCATCACCAGAGTCGAGACAATATTGAAGGCGGCGACTGCCACAACCAGGGTCAGTAGCACAAACATCATGGTCTTTTCCATGCCGATGGCACGCCACAAGGTACTGTAGGTGCGGGTCCAGTCGGTGACGAACAATTCCTGCCCCAATGCCTCACTGACTTTCCAGGCGGTCTGGGAGGCGCTCAGTACGTCATCGGTGTGCACCCGCAAGCCGGTTACTTCGTCGCCCATTCTGAGCAATCGGGCCGCATCGTCCATATGGGTAAAAGCCAGTTGCCGGTCAAAGTCTGCCTTTACCTCGAAGATCCCGACCACGGTAAACTGTTTGATACGCGGTGCCAGCCCGGCCGGCGTGATGCGGGTCTGCTTGAGTACCGCCACGGAAATCTTGTTACCGACATTGGCGCCCATGGCGCGGGCAATACCGGCGCCGAGTATGATGCCGTACTCGCCGGATTTCAGATCCTCCAGGGATCCGGCCAACATGTTGTCGGGCAGGATCGAGACCTGCTTCTGCTGCTCCGGCAATATGCCCTGCAACATGCCGTACTGGTTGGCGCCACGCTCTGAAAACATGG
>JASBTO010000187.1 GCA_030148365.1 Kangiellaceae bacterium | reverse complement strand
GGAGGAACGTCCGGACAGCGCAGGCACCTTTTGGAGAAGCCTCGCCAGTAATCTGGCGCTGGCTTTTGAGCCGGGTGAGGTGTCCAGTAAAAAGCGACCAAAACAGATCAGGTAGACGCTGGTTATCGCGACTTCCTGGACGATACGCCGCGGGCCCTCGGCCGAAAGTCTTGCGGCTTCGCGAAACCATTGCACGGTGCGGCTAACCCGGAGCAGGCCAAGAACCTGCAGATGAACGTGCCCTAACTCAAGCTTGTAGCCCAGCATTTGCCGGGTCAACCGACGGTGCGGTTGCAAGGCCTGATACCAGCTCCAGATGATTCGCTGCAAGCGTCCCATTTCGCTCAGGTTTTCCCCGGCCAGTTGTTCAGCGGCTTGCAGCATGGCGCAGTCCGCGCGGTCAAACCAGGCTTCCACGAGGTCGTCTTTCTGGGCAAAGTGCCGGTAGAGCTCATCAAGGGACAGGGACAGGGCATCCGCTACTTGATGCAATCTCAGTTGCTCCCAGGACGATTGGCCGGCGAGGTGCAGGGCGGTATCGAGAATGCGCTCCCGCATGGCCATGTCAGTATTCATGCAGTTCTCCCATAGAGTCCATTCTACTCCGGCGAGGATTAACAAAGTGGAGCAGGCCGTGTACGGATATTCAAAGCTTCGCCAGGCTGACTGGCAACGAAGACCCGCCAAAGCCTGAAGCTTCCATTATACCGGCCACAGGCTTTTACCGGGTGGAACATGCAGATGCACGAGTAAGATAGTTGCCATCCCCTATCCCGGCAGCCGGTACAGCAGAGGGCCACCCGACTTCAGCAGAAAATCATTGCCTTTGTGATGATGAAAATTGAAAGAACCAGGGGAAGGAGGCCAACAGTATCGAGGAGTACGGTTGCCTGCAAAAATTCCACATACGCAATTACTTGTCTGCACCGCTGATTTTCAGATACTGCTCCAGCAAAATTTTTCTGTGAAGACGGATAGGGCGGGTCTGCTACCGCAAGCCGAACGGCGACATCCCTGATCCAAAAAGAGTGGAGACTGGCAATCCCCGGTGCAGCGATCCGCGCAGGCCCAATAATAAAAAAGGCCACCATCGCGGTGACCTTCTTTAAATGGCGCGCCCGAAGGGATTCGAACCCCTGACCTCTGCCTCCGGAGGGCAGCGCTCTATCCAGCTGAGCTACGGGCGCTGAAAGAGGGCGCTATTTTCCCAGCATCATTGGCAGAAGGCAAGCCCGGATCCGGGCTATTTTCAAGGCCGGCAGGACGCCTGTCTAGAAGGTTGCCGGCGCCTCGTAACTGACCTGCAAGCTCGTACCCGGATGCACAAAACAGAGGCTTTGCGCGTGTAGCATCAGCCGGGGTGCGGCGGCCATAACGGCTTTCGGCGCGTAGAAGCGACAACCGAGGATGGGGTGGCCGATGGCTGCCAGGTGCAAGCGCAATTGGTGAGTACGGCCGGTTACCGGTGACAACTGCAACCGGGTTTGTAATCGTTCAGGGCTGCGACTGGTAACCCGGTAATGGGTGACGGCCCGCTTGCCCGCGACCGTATCAATGATTTGCAGGGGGCGATTGGGCCAGTCACAGCGCATGGGGAGTTCAACCGAACCGGAGTCTTCAGCAACCAGCCCGTCAACGAGCGTGCTGTATTGCTTTTCGATGCGGCGCTGCTCGAAAAGGCCGGCAAGGTAGCGCTGGGTGTCCTTGTCCAGTGCCACGAGCATGATGCCGGAGGTGTCCATGTCCAGTCGATGGACCGTCAGGGCGCCCGGAAATTCCCGCGCTAACCGGGACATCAGGCAGTCCCGGTTGGCTGGATGTCTGCCCGGCACACTCAAGAGGCCGGCAGGTTTGTTGACGACCAGAAAGTGGGGATCCCGATGTAATATGATCGGATTTTCGGCGCAGGGCGGAACGATAAAAGCTTGCGCCATGACTATTCCGGGCGTTTGGCGATAACGATGGCGCGGCGGGGCGCCGGATAGCCTTCAATGGTCCGGTCCGGATTATTGGTCTCCAGAAAATCCTCGAGTGACTGAAAGGTCATCCAGCTGGTCGAACGCTGTTCGTCCGGCGTGGTCCGTGACAGATTGACGACCCGGGCATTCTCGAATTCGCATCGATCCAGCCAGGCGGTCAGCATTGAGGGTGTCGGGATAAACCAGACATTGCGCATCTGGGCATAGCGATCCTGGGGCAGCAGGACCTGATCCGGTTTGCCTTCGATAATAAGAGTTTCCAGCACCAGTTCGCCACCGGGTCGTAGCAAACGGAACAAATGCCGCAAATGATCGATGGGCGAGCGTCGGTGGTAAAGCACACCCATGGAGAACACGGTATCGAAACCGTCCTGATCGAGGCGCTCTGGCAAATGCTCGATCCCGACGGGCAGAAAGTGCACCGGATGGTCCGGGAGGAAATGCTTCACTGCATTGAATTGCATCATGAACAGCTGGGAAGGATCCACGCCCAGAACCAGTTCCGCGCCTTCGCCTGCCATGCGCCAACAGTGATAGCCGTTACCACAGCCCACATCCAGCACCATGCGGTGGGCAAGGGGAGATATATGCTCTTTCAGCCGGTCCCATTTCCAGTCCGAGCGCCATTCGGTATCTATGTGCACGCCGAACAGATCGAAAGGGCCTTTGCGCCACGGATGAAACTGTCGTAACCGGGCCTCCAGTTTCTGACGCTGCTCGGCCGTCATGTCGCCCGGCAGGCCTATCTTGAAAGGCTTTTGCAAGCTGACATGACTGGGCGTGACCTCCGGCAGGGTTTTGAGAACTTCCAGCCAGTCTGTCAATTTACCGTGGCGATACTCCGCAAAGCGTTGCCGGACGCCGGATTTCAGGGCCTCGACGTGGGGCGCCAGAGGCGACTGCGCAAGAGCGTCATAGGTATCGTGCAGATTGATCATTTGATCGCCACCATCGACGCAAAATTGTATTCCTGGAACCAGGTACTGACGTGGGTAAATCCCGCCTGTTGCAACCGCTCTTGGTGTTGCGCTTCAGTGTCAGGGCGCATGACTTTCTCCAGTGCCGCCCGCTTGCGACTGATTTCCAGTTCGCTATAGCCGTTATCCCGTTTGAATTCGTGGTGTAGATCGACAAGCAACGCGTCTATGTCGGGATCGGTGAATTTGAGCTTTTCGGACAGCAGCAGCATGCCGCCCGGGTTCAAACCTTCATAAATTCTCCCGAGCAGCGCTGCGCGATGCTCCGGGTCGATGAACTGCAGAGTGAAATTCAGGATCACCAGGGAGGCATTGTCGATGGGCGTATCGAAAATGTCGGCACATCGCAGCTCGACAGGTACCGGATAATTGTAGGACTGGTGATGACTGCGGGCCCGCTCTATC
>JASBTO010000182.1 GCA_030148365.1 Kangiellaceae bacterium | reverse complement strand
TTCGACGATCTGCCGGACGCTCTTGCGACGCCGGAGCTGAACGTCGCGGTGTCCGATGAGCAGAAGTTCGCCTTTATCAAACAATTGGCCGCCTTTGGCGAGTTCGGGGACGGCAAAATAAATACCATCGACGGCGTGCGCGTCGACTATACGGACGGCTGGGGTCTGGTGCGAGCTTCCAACACCACGCCATGCCTCGTGATCCGCTTCGAAGCCGAGAATCAAGCGGCCCTGGAGCGCATTCAGAACATTTTCCGGGAGCAATTGAAAAAGGTCGATAGCAATATCGAGTTACCCTTTTAGGAGCACCTATGCCGCCAACCAAGAAGAGTGGGAATCGTCCCCAGCAAATCCTTGAAGCTCTGGCTTTCATGCTGGAGTCGGAACCGGGGAGCCGCATCACGACGGCCCGGCTCGCTCGCCAGGTCGGGGTCTCGGAGGCGGCGTTGTACCGGCATTTCCCGAGCAAGGCGCGCATGTTCGAAGGTTTACTCGAGTTTGTGGAGGAGAGTCTTTTCTCGCGGGTCCGTGTCATTGGTCAGGACGCCGGCGATGCCGCGGGCAAGTGCGGTCAGTTGCTCAATCTGTTGCTCGCCTTTGCCGATCGGAATCCGGGGATCTGCCGGCTGTTGACCTGTGACGCCCTGGTCGGCGAGCAGGCGCGTTTGCGGGATCGGGTTTCACAAGTCTTCGGTCGTCTGGAAGTGCAGATGAAGCAATGGTTGCGGGAAGAGGCGTTACGGACTCCCGGCGCCCGCACCGAAGACCCCGGTACCGTCGCCAATCTGCTGATGGCGTCGGCGGAAGGCCGCATCGCCCAGTACGTTCGTAGTGATTTCAGTCAGTCGCCACTGGCCCAGTGGCCCGCGCAGTGGCAATTACTGAGCCGTATGCTGGAAATGCCGGTCGCGGAAGAGATGCTTAGCGGTTCCGGTTCGCCGGTTAGCTGACCCGGAACCGCTGATTCGCGGTAACGCTTTTCTCTGTAAATCCCCGTTTGTAATCAGTCCAGTTTGCTGGACAGGTAAGGCACGAATTCCTGCTTCATTTCTTCGACCGTCAGGCTCTCGCAGAGCGCATTGCCTTGATCGCTATCGAAACAATCCACTTCCAGCACGATTTGCATGCGGTCTTCCTTTTCCGGAATGCGCGCCAGAGACAGGGAGATATCATTTTCCTGGCGGGGCTTGCTGCTCAGGATCAGGGTATCGGTGATGATTTCCAGTTTGCCGGTGGCATGCTCGTGGGCAAACAGTTGCGAGAGTTGCCAGGCCTTGTTGCACTCAATCTGTCCGTTGCAGGTGTAAATCTGTTTGGCAAACTGGCGATTCAGGTTGGTCAGATTGCGGTTGACCAGCTGCTTGGCCTTGAGCTCCTTGAAGCGGATCAGGTCGCTCTTGAACTGCTCCTGCACCACCCGTTTCTCATCCCGGAACGCGCCTACGATTTCAAGGTTGTCGACAATCTGTTTCTGGCTGTCGGCAATGGATTTGGTCAGGTTGGCCGGCAGGGGCTTACCGCTCCGCTCCAGCTCGGCGGCTCGCTCCTGCATTTCGAAAAGCTGGGCTTTGAGCAGCAGGTTCTTGGATTTCTGGATCGCGATATTGATATTGATGGCGTTTAACTGGGAGTCCTGCGCGCGCAGGATATCGTCAATGCTGTAGAACTGGCGGAGCAGCAAGGAGTCCCGGCGCCGCTTTTCCTGGGCGATGCGGGATTTTTCTTTGAGTTCTTTCTGTTTTTCCTGCTCGGCGAGGATTTCCTCGACGGTCATGGCGCGGCCCACCTTCTGGATGAGCGCGCCTTTCTCGTCGACGATTTCATATTCGTTCTGGGCGGCTTCCGCCGGCAGATAGTCGAGCACGCGAATTTTGCCCTGCGCGTCTTCGAACCGGTAATAACGCTTGGCGAGGGCTGAGCCGCTGGCCAGGAGCATGCAAAGCGTCGCCAACAGAATGGCCAGGCGCCCCGGATTGAGTAAATTCATAAATTCCCCACTTCGTTAATTTTTTATACCGTATCGGCTTCGATAGTCTTGTACTTGTTCAAAGCAGTTGAGCAGATCCTGGCGATTTTGTAAATATTCGACCAGATCGTCGAGATTGATAATCGACCGGACCGGCAACTGATATTCGGTTTCAACCTCCTGGATTGCGGACCGGGCGCCTTGCCCCCGTTCCTGGCGGTCCAGCGCGATCAGGACACCGGCGGGTGTCGCACCAGCCTGCCTGATGATGTCGATGGACTCCCGAATGGCGGTACCGGCCGAGATGACGTCATCGATAATCAGCACCCGCCCTGCCATGGGGGCGCCCACCAAGGAGCCACCTTCGCCGTGGTTTTTGGCTTCCTTGCGATTGAAACAGTAAGGCAGATCCTTTCCATGTTCGTCCGACAGCGCGATACCCGTTGCGGCGACCAGGGGAATACCCTTGTACGCCGGGCCGAAAATCATATCGAACTCCAGGCCCGAGTCGACGATAGCCTGGGCGTAAAACTTGCCGAGGGCGGCGAGGTCGCCACCGGAATCGAACAAACCGGTATTGAAGAAATAGGGGCTCTGGCGGCCTGATTTCAGGGTAAATTCGCCAAATTTCAGGACCTGCTTTTTCAGTGCCAGTTCGATAAAGGCGTGCTTGTAGGACATGGAATACAGTCGGTTATTCTTCGGTTTCGGCAAGTGTAACACCGAATTCGGGACAATTCAGAGACCTGGTGCGCGGACCGGAAAGAACCGGACGGCCGCAGCCGCCCGTTCTTTTCCGCGTGCCGGTGACGTCTCTAGTTAAAGGTGATCGACCAGCTGTCGATATAGCCTGTGTCGCCGTTATAGGCATCGTAGACTTCCAGCTGCCAGGTGCCATTGCCGCTGTTGTTGACGCTGCTTGCGTTCAACGGGTAGGTGGCCAGCACATTATCGGCCGAGTCCGAGCTGTTGATGTCCTTCAGGGTCGCCGACTTGCCGTCGGGCGCAATGACCTTGATACGCAGATCGCCGCGATAGGTGTGTTTGATATCGACATGAATATCGACACTGCCGATGCTGCTGCGGCCGCTGACCTGGACATCGCTGGTAACGGTGCTCTTGTCGCTGATGGTGACGTTGCCGGTGTTCTCAAAGAAATCCCCACCACCGCCACTGCCGGCTTCCGTGTAGCTGCCGATCAGGCTGACGCCGGAAAAGGCGCTGTAGCCCCGCAGCATGACATGGTAGGTACCGGCCTGCACCGTCGCGATATCGCAGGTTTCGTTGTTGCCGTTCTTGTAGGGACGGCAATCATAACTGCCTGTGGTGGGCGCGGCGCCGTACCTGACGTAGAGATCGGCATCGCCGGTCCCGCCGCTGGTGGCGAAGCTGAGGTCGGTGGCACCGGCCGGCACTTCCAGGGTATAGAAAATCTCTTCACCCGTAGCGCCGGCAATCCCGGTCACGGCAACGCCATTGTCGAGTTCGCTGTCGCCGCCACCGGGAGGGGTGCCGCCCTGGGCTGCTGCGACGGCGGCTTCGGCATCAATAATGCCATCGCCGCAAGTGCTGGTGTTGCAGTCGGAGCCCGCCGGAAATGCCCGCGCGGAAGACTTCAATTTGGCTTCCACTTCATCGGGGGTCAGGGACGGATTCACTGCGAACATCAACGCGGCCACGCCGGCTACATGAGGCGCCGCCATGGAAGTGCCCTGGTAAAACGCATAGTTGTCTGCGCCGGGACTGCCGGTGCCGGTATTGAGCGTGGACAGAATGCCATTGGTGGACGATCCCTGGAACAATTCGCCACCAGGCGCAGCGACATCGATCAGGGAGCCATAATTGGAGTAGTAGGAGCGGCCTCCGTCGCGATTATTGGCGGCAACGGAAATTACGCCGCTGCAGTTGCCGGGATTAAAGCCGGAGACATTGGCATTGTCATTGCCGGCAGCCACCACTACGACGGCACCATTGCCGCGGGCGCTGTTGATGGCGTTCTGGGTGGTGGTTGAGCAACTGCCGCTGCCCCCCAAAGACAGGTTCAGTACTTTCGCCGGATTCGGGTTGGCCGGCACGCCGGACACGGATCCCCCGGCCGCCCAGATCATGGCATCGGCAATGTCGGAAGTCAGGCCGCCGCATTTGCCGAGCACCCGAATGGGCACGATTTTCGACTGGTGGGCCACGCCGGCGACGCCGGAGCCGTTATTGGTAACGGCGGCGATGGTGCCGGCCACGTGGGTGCCATGCCAGCTGGAGTTCTGGGCGGCATGACTGCCGCCGCACTCATTGGCGCTGATGGCATCGCCCGGATCCCTGGCATCGGAATCGCGGCCGCCGCCGTCATTACCGACGAAAGAATCGCTGATCATGTCGTAGCCGGGCAGTATATTACTCACCAGATCGACATGGGGGCGATAACCGGTATCGAGGACCGCGACATTGACCCCGGCGCCTGCGGTGGTGTCCCAGGCAGCCTCGAGGTTGATGCCGCCGGCAGTTTCAAAATAGTGCCATTGTTCGCTGTAACGTGAGTCGTTGGCGGTAGCCAGCGGATGCATGAAGCGATCCACTTCTACATAGTCGATATCGGGGTTCTGTGCTTTGAGTTGCTGGGCGTAACGCTCCAGTTTGGCAACCTGTTGGAGCTTGTCAAACCGAACAACCTGGGAGCCGAGCGCGGTAAAACGGTGGTGCCGCATGGTCGCGGCGATTTGCTGGCCGAGGGCGGCCATGGCCGGACCGCTGGTTTTTGATTTGGCAGTGGCGTCCGACTTCCACTTGATAATCAGACCGCCGCCGAGTTCGGTTTTATGGTTGCTCTGATGACTGACCCCGGCGATGCTTTGCGGTGCAGCACCCGCTGCCGCGAGGCTATCAGTCATGGAAGGATCCTTGGCGACAACGTTGTTGCCGTAGAGCGCACAAGCTACAGCAAGCGGTGCAACCGCCAGCTTGTAAGATTTCAACTTCATTAATTTATTCTCCTTGGAATGACAGGGTCTCTGGTGGACCTGTGAGATTTACCTACCCGTAAAATGGCCCGTCGTGTGTGTTTTTTGTGCAACGGACCGTCCGACTATAAGGTTTCCGGTCTGGTTATTTTGTGACCGGACTCCCAACCGCGAGGGACCGGGACAGGAAAAAAGGAGAAAAACCGGGACTGGTTCCCATTCAGTCGAGATCGAGGGGATTTCTGGCAGGCGAACTCAGGGCAGGGTGTGGGCGCTGGCTGGACCCGGATAAAAGGACCGGGTTGGCAGCTGCCTGGATGGGGAGCGGTACGAAGCTGTCAGATAAATTCGAGGGCGATATGGTCGTCTTCGACGCGCACAACCCGCACGGGTGTGCGGCGCTGCCCGGAGTCGTTGCCGAGGAGATTGCCGATTTCGAGGGTAATGCGGTGGCCTTTTTTGAGGTGGTGCTCGCCTCTGGCTTCAATCAGGATGCCGCCTTCGCCAATATTGACACTACGGGTGAGGAAGGTGTGAACGGGGTCCTCGTGCAGGGTCACCGGTAAGTGAACCTTTACTCTGGAGCAGGAACGGGTGTCGTCGGAAATCGTCTGCCGGCCCATTTGCCAACCCTTTTTCAGACATGATTGATGAACTCACTATACTTTAGAAAGTATTTACTTTGCAAAATCGAAGAGAGCAAAGTGTGAACCTGTTCCGGTTTTGAGATAAAGGGTGGTTAGTTGTTATCCGTCTGATTAATCAGGAAATTGCTGATGGCGGTGTAGTTGGCGAGGCTGAGCTCCTGGGGCCGCTGACCCGGGTCGATGTCGAGGGATTCGAGTTCCGGGACGCTGATCCGGCCCTTGAGTGTATTGCGCAGCGTCTTGCGGCGCTGGTTGAACGCCTGGGTCACGAGCTCGCGCAGATGCGCCGGATCCCGGGCCTGGCGAGCAGAGTCCGGTTTCGGCACCAGGCGGACAATGGCCGAGTCGACTTTGGGGGCCGGCTGGAAGGCTTCCGGCGGCACCGTGAACAGGTTTTCCGCTTCACAGTAATAGCGGGTCATGATACTGAGCCGGCCGTAGTTATTGTCGCCGACATCCGCGCACAAGCGTTCGACGACCTCCTTTTGCAGCATGAAGTGCATGTCCTCTATTTGCGGCAGGAATGCGAACAGGTGGAACAGCAGTGGGGTGGAGATGTTGTAGGGCAGGTTTCCGACGATGCGCAGTTTGCCGTCGCCCCCGGCAAGCTCGCCGAAATCGAATTTCAGAGCGTCGGCCTGATGAATGCGTAACTCGCCGAGCGCCCCGCAACTGGCCTGCAGTTTCGGGATCAGGTCCCGATCCAGTTCCACCACGTCCAGTTCTCCCGCTGCCTCCAGTAGCAATCGGGTAATGGCACCCATACCGGGACCAATTTCCACGAGTCGCTGGCCTTCTTGTGGCGCAACGGCACTGACAATATTCAGGATAACGCCCGGATCCTGGAGAAAGTTCTGTCCAAAGCGTTTGCGGGCATAGTGCCCGCCGACCTGGCGGCCCTGTTTACTCATAAGATGGTGCTCTCAAAACTCTTGCTCACGAATTTCCCCGCGCTCTGGCCCGTTCCAGCAGGCCGATTGTGAAATCGATTGTGTAGCGAAAGCTGTCCACCTTCGCGAGATTCCGGCCGGCGATGTCCAGGCCGGTACCGTGATCGACGGATGTTCGGACAAAGGGCAATCCGAGCGTGATGTTCACGGCCCGGTTGAAGCCGGCAAATTTGAGCACCGGCAACCCCTGATCATGATACATGGCCAGCACCGCATCGGCCTGCTGCAGGGGGCCTGGGGTAAATGCCGTATCGGCGGGTAGCGGGCCGGTCAGGGCAATACCGGATCCCCGCAGACGTGCCAGCAAGGGTTCGATGACTTCAATTTCTTCGCGGCCGAGATGGCCGCATTCGCCGGCGTGGGGGTTGAGTCCGCACACCAGGATGCGGGGCGCATCGAGCCCGAAATGGCGTTGCAGATCCTGGTGCAAAATCCGGATGACCCGTTCGAGATGGGGTTCGGTAATGGCGTCGGGGACGGCGCGGAGTGGCAGATGGGTGGTCGCGAGCGCAACCCGTAGCTCATCCGTTGCGAGCATCATCACGACCTGCTCGACGCCCGCCAGCTCCGCCAGAAATTCGGTATGGCCGGAAAACGGAATGCCGGCGTCATTGATCACGCCCTTGTGCACCGGTCCGGTCACGAGGGCATCCGCTTCGCCACTACGGACCCGGTTGGCGGCAGCGCGCAGGCAATCGAGTACATAAGGTGCGTTGTCGGGATCCGGTTGGCCCCAGGTGACCGGGGTTGTCAGAAATCGGGGCAGAATCTTCAGGTGCCCCGGCCGGTGCGGGCGCGCCGGCGCAGTGTAATCCACTTCTGAAAGTTCGAGGGGTAGCCCGGTCAGGGATGCGGCGTCGATCAGCAGTTGCGGGTCGGCGCACACGGCCAGTTCGGCCTGCCAGGGAAGTTGCGCCAGCCGGACGACCAGCTCGGGACCGATACCCGCGGGCTCACCCGCGGATATCATCAGACGTGGCGTATCGGACAATGACTACTCGACTTCGACGTATTTGATGTAGGCCTGATCCCGCACTTCCCGGACCCAGGCTTCCACTTCCTCGTCATATTTGCGGTTATGGAGAATACGGGCGGCCTGCTGTTTCTTGGCTTCTTCGGTCTGATCTGCGGCGCGCCGACCAAGGACTTCCAGGATGTGCCAGCCAAACTGGGTTTCAAACGGCGGGCTGATTTCGTTGATGCCGGTTTCGGTCATGGCGGCGGCGAACTCCGGCACGAAATTGGCCGGAGTCTTCCAGCCGAGCTCACCGCCCAGATTGGCGTTACCCCGATCATCGGAATGTTTACGCGCTTCTTCCTCGAAGGTCGAGTCGCCCCGGGCGATCCGGTCGCGGATCAGGGCAAGCTGGGTCCTGGCGTCTTTGGATGTGGTGATGGCGTCGGGCGCGATAAGAATGTGACGGACATTGGTTTCCTCGACGATTACCTGCTGCTCACCTTTCTTTTCAAACAGCTTCAGGATGTGGAAGCCGGAGCCGCTGCGCAGGGGCTCGGATACTTCGCCGGTTTTCATGCCTGTGACGGTACCGGTAAACAGGGTCGGCAGTTGCTGCTCGGAGCGCCAGCCGAAATCACCGCCTTGCAGGGCTTCCTGGCCGGCGGATTCGGCGATGGCGGTTTCGGCGAAGTCGGCGCCGTCACGCAAGGCCTGAACCAGCTCGGCGGACTTTTCCCGGGCGGCACCGATGCGTTCGTTACTGGCATTTTCAGGAACCGGGATCAGAATGTGACCGAGGTGGTACTGGATATCCTCACCGCTGTTTTTGTCCATGTTTTCGACGAAACTTTCGATCTCCCGATCCGAGAGGCGAACCCGGCGATTGACCTGGGCGCTGCGGACCTGGCTGATCATGATTTCTTCGCGGAGATCTTCGCGGAACAGGTCAAAATCAACGCCGTCGCTGGCCAGTTGGGCCTTGAATTGGGGTAGCGTCAGGTTGTTGCGCTCGGCGACACTGGCGACGGCCCGGTTGACCTCGGCGTCGGAAATGCGCACCCCGGCGCGTTTGCCCATCTCGAGTTGCACGCGGTCGGTGATCATGCGCTCGAGAACCTGCTTGCGCAGCACGTCTTGCGGGGGCATCCGGGTACCGCTCGCCTGCAGACGGGCGGTGATGGTTGCCACCTTGCGGTCCAGTTCGCTTTTCAGAATCACGTCGCTTTCAACGTGGGCGATGACGCGGTCGATCTCTTCCGCTGATTGGGCCGTCTGGCTGTTGGCCGCAAGCAAAACCAGTGCCGCGAGGGCTGATAAAAATACTTTTCTCACAATTATTGTCCTAGTAAGTCTTCGTAACCAAAAATGCTTTCCCGTAACAGGGTCGTGGTGGCGGTACTGGTGCCGCCGAGTCCCTTGAATATGAACTGGAAAAATATCCCGCTGTTAAATTCATCGTCGTCGTCGGCGACGATGAAGCCGTTGCCGTCCAGGCGGGCATTGAGATAACGCCTGCCGACCACGCGCACGGCCCAGCAGCAGGACTCATACTCTAGACCAATGAGGCTCTCGATGGTTCGATGCTCGACCAGATCATTGTTCCAGCGCCCGACCAGATTCCAGTTTCCGACCAGCGGCCAGGCAACGGAGACGTCGGATTCCTCGGAGATACCGCTACTGCGACGCCGGACCCGGTGGGACAGGTTGATGATCTTGTTGGGTTCAGGCTCATAGTGCAGCGACAGCACACCGCGATTGGTCTCGTCGTTATGGTGATCCCATTCGATACCGCTCCGCACCGAGAGCCCCGAAGTCCAGTTATAGACGGCTTCGGCCAGCAGCGCGGAATTGGGTGCGGTGCCTTCTGCCCGGGAAGGCGTCAGAGTCACCTGACGATCCCGGAAGTAGAAGATTTCCCCCGCCGTCAATCGCAGCCTTTCGCGCCCGACCGAGTCAAGGAAACGGCTGGTCAGGCTCGCACTCACCTGGTTGGCGTCACCGATCCGGTCCATACCGTTAAAACGGTTGGTGCGGAATAGCCTGGAGAAATTGAAAGTCGACTGGTTGGTATCAAAGCGCGGAATATCGTCCTGATCTTCATAGGGTACGTACAGGTAGAAGAGTCTCGGCTCCAGAGTCTGGGTAAAGTCCTCTTCACCGAAGACCAGTTCCCGCTCAAAAAAGAGGCCACTGTCGAGGCTGAAAATGGGTAGTCCCCGGTTGATGGTCTCGGACTCGTCTGTAACCGGATCATCGAGTTTGTACTGGGTGTGGTGGTAGCGAAGGGTCGGTACGACGAACCCGGACAGGGTCTCGTAGGGCATGCTGATGCCCGGTGCGACGCTGAATCGATCACCGGTAACTGCGGTATCACTCTTCTTGTCAAACCGGGTTAACTCGGAGCTGACAAAGAAATTCATGCCCGCCCACTGATCCGGGTAGTTGCCGGACAGCCGGAATGACGGCAGTTCCCGGTAGCGCTCGCCGCCGGACAATACCTGCTCTTGACGCAAGCGGGCGTTGAAAGACCAGTGCGGATCCCGATACTGGATATAGCCGTGGCGGAGCAGGCGATCCTTGTTGCCGACATCGAAGTCGGTGCCGAGATCGTGGAAATAGTCATTGTCGCTGACGCCCTGGGCGTTGATGCCGGCGGTCCAGCGCGGACTGAAGCGGGTGTGATGATAGACGTCCCAGGACCAGCGATCCGGATTGTCCTCGAAATCCGCTTCCCGATCATCGGGCAGGTATTCGGCACCGATAATGCCGCGGCTGCCGGAAGTCAGGTAACGGAACTGGGCGCCGAGCTGGGTACCGCGCTTTTTCAGCCAGCGGGGCGTCAGGGTCAGATCATAATTGGGCGCCAGATTCAGGTAGTAAGGCGTCGCGATATCAATGCCATTGCGCTTGTTTTCGCTGAAGGCCGGATACAGAAAGCCGGAGCGGCGCCGATCGTCGATGGGGAAAGAGATATAGGGCAAGTACATCACCGGTACGTCCTTGACGCGCAGGGTCATGTTCCAGGCTTCGCCCGTGCCGTCTTCCCGATCGAGCAGGATTTCGCTGGCGTTGATGGCCCAGGCGTTGTCATCGCTTGGGCAGGTGGTGAAGCTGGAATTGTCCAGGGTCACCAGATTGCGGCCCTGCATGACGACCCGGTCTGCACTGCCGTTGGCATTGGTCGGCACGATGCGGTAGCGGACCTGATTGATGGTGGTGATTTCGGCGTCACGGTTGCCGGTCAGACTGTCACCGGCCAGCACCAGTGCGCCATCTTCATAAAGGATCCCGCCACTGGCGTCGACCTGGGTCGTTTCGTGATTGAGGAAAACTTCGTCAGCGGCGAATCTTTCGCTGCCCTGCTCGATCTGCACGTTACCTTTCAGGTGGGTGCGGGTCGCGGTGCGCAGGGGCGCGGAATCCGCTTTCATGTCCAATGGCGCTTCAGCGTTGGCCAGCGGCAAAGGTCCGACCCGGCCAGGCAGGTAGGGGCCGGGGCACTGGCTGAAAGCCGGGAAGCGGCGGTTTTGCCAGTCTGCGTCATTGATCAGGAAGCGTACGCCAAGCTCCGGATCCGGCGCTTCAAGGGGCGTTTCCGGAACATCCGCGGTCAGGGCCGGCAGGTTTTCCGGTACCACGGGTCCGGGCAGATCGTCAGGCACTTCGCCGACGGCGGTCAGGGTGCCGGTCTCGTCGGTCGGCTCATCTTCCGGTACGGGGGTGATCTCGTCGACAGTTTCGGCCGCGACCGGGGCCGGAGTGGTTTGAACGGCATCGGCGGATGTTTCCTGCCGGGGCTGCTCTGCCGGATCGCGGGGCTTTGCCGGTACCTTGGCGGTACCGCTATCCTGGCAGATCCAGAGTGCGGAGCCGGCGTCCTGATGGCAGATCCAGGCGGGCTCGGCCGCTTGCGCCGCGCTGGCCATGAACAGGCTCAGGGACAGACAGCCCAGGGTCAGCGCGGTGCCGGATTGTCCGGTCTGTGCCGGATTTCGCTTGCGTAGAATCAAAAATTATTACACCCTTTACGCTTTTCCCCACAAGGTCAGCGAATTTGGCCCATTAAAAAGCGGTCATGATAAACCTTCCGCGACTATTGCAAAAGGCAATAGTAAAAATATCCGGGCCATTATAATGATGTCACACGCGAATACTCTCACTTCCACCGGGGATACACGGGCCATGGCCCTGCGGGACTGGGCGGCGGCGGCCCTTGACTATCCCGGAGCCCGCCTGGAAACCGTTTCCGGTGACGCCAGTTTCAGGCGCTATTTCCGCATTCGCCGCAGCCAGGAAACCTGGATCGCCGTGGACGCGCCCCCCGAACATGAAAACAACCCCGCTTTTGTCGCCATCGCCAATACTCTGGTGGATGCCGGTTTGCAGGCGCCAAAGGTCCTCGACCGCAATCTTGAACAAGGCTTTTTGCTGCTCGCCGACCTCGGTGATCGCCTGTATCTGCCTGCGCTGAACGAGGACAATGCCGATGCCCTGTATGACGGGGCCATCGATGCGCTGGTCAGGATGCAGAAAATACGTCATGTCGAGGGCTTTGAACTGCCGGATTATGACGAGGCCCTGCTGCGCCGGGAAATGCAGTTGTTTCCGGATTGGTTCCTGAGCCGGCACCTGCAACTCGAACTGGATGACGAGGGCCGACAACGGCTCGCGGATACTTTCAATCGGCTTTGCCAGTCTGCTCTCGACCAGCCTCGGGTCTTCGTCCACCGCGATTACCATTCCCGTAATTTGATGCTGGTGGAAGACGGCCCCGGGATCATCGACTTCCAGGACGCAGTCTGGGGACCGATCACTTATGATCTCGTGTCTCTGTTGCGGGACTGCTACATCGCCTGGCCCGATACCCGTATTGAAGCCTGGATAGCCCGGTACCAGTCCCGTGCCCGCGCCGCCGGTATTCTCCCGGCCATGGTTGCGGCGGATTTCCGGCGTGACTTTGATCTGATGGGCATGCAGCGCCACCTCAAGGCCATCGGGATTTTCGCCCGGCTTAATTATCGCGACGGGAAGGACGGCTACCTCAAGGACATTCCGCGGACTTTCGGATACGTGCGCGAAGTCGCCCACCGTTATCCGGAGCTCGCCGGTTTTGCCGACTGGCTGGAGCGCACCCTGATCCCGGCCATGGCCCGCAAGTTTCCGGATGCCGATCTGTGAAAGCCATGATCCTGGCCGCCGGTCGCGGCGAGCGCATGCGACCGCTCACTGACTCCAGGCCCAAGCCCCTGCTGAAGGTCGATGGCAAGGCCCTGATTGACTATCATCTCGAAGGCCTTGCTGACGCCGGCATTACCGAGGTGGTCATCAATCACGCCTGGCTCGGCGAGCAGATAGAGGCCTGGCTCGGCGATGGCGCCTGGTTCGGCGTCAACATTGAATACTCCCGGGAGGGCGAAGCGCTGGAAACCGCTGGCGGGATCCGCACCGCGTTGCCCTTGCTCGGTGACGAACCCTTTGTGGTGGTGAACGGGGATATCTGGACCGACTATGATTTTGCCCGGCTGGATCCGGAGCCGGACGGGCTCGCCCATCTGGTCATGGTCGACAATCCGCAACACAATCCGGACGGGGATTTCTGTCTTCAGGACGGCAAATTGTCCCGGGAGGACTCACCGCGGCTAACCTTTTCCGGCATCGGCGTGTACCGGCCCGAGATGTTTGCGGATCTCGATGCCGGGGTGGCCGAACCCCTGTTGCCGCTGCTGCTGGCCGCCATGGCCCGGCGCGAGATCAGCGGAGAATATTATGACGGCGACTGGCGCGATATAGGTACGCCGGAGCGCTTGCTGGCGCTCGATCAAGAATTACGAGGAGACTGAACAAGATGTCCTGGTGGGGAAAAGTCATTGGTGGCGCCATAGGCGCGGTCGGCGGGCCGGTGGGTCTGCTGGTCGGTGCCTTTCTGGGGCACCAGTTCGATCGCTTCAAGGACGGCGAGTTTGCGGCGCTCGGTTTTCAGCCCGGCGATCAGGAACGGGTGCAGGCGGCTTTCTTTACCGCCAGCTTCTCGGTGATGGGCTATATCGCCAAGGCCGACGGTCGGGTCTCCGAGCAGGAGATCGCCAACGCTGAAAACGTCATGACGCGCATGGGCCTGAACCCGCAGATGCGCAAGGTCGCCATTGGACTTTTCCAGCAAGGCAAAACGTCGGACTTCAATCTTGAAGCGACCATGAAACAGTTTCGTCAGGAATGCGGTCGCCGCCGCAGCCTGCTGCAGATGTTTATCGAAATCCAGATAGGCGCAGCCATGGCCGATGGCACTATCGGTAACCATGAAAAGGCGGCGCTGGAGCGCATCGGCTTGTTGCTTGGGTTTCCGCCCGCGGCCCTGCACCGGCTGATCTCCATGGTCAATGCCCAAAGTCAGTTCTACGGTCGGACCGGGGGCCGGGCGAGCGCCGGTGTACCGCGCCGGGATCAACTCGCCAGCGCCTACCAGGTACTGGGCGTGGACAGCAATGCTTCGGAAGCCGAAGTCAAACGCGCCTATCGCCGGCTGATGGCCCAGCACCATCCCGACAAACTGGTCGCGAAGGGCCTGCCGGAAGACATGATCAAGATCGCCAACGAGAAGACCCAGGAAATCAAATCAGCCTACGAGCTGATCCGGGACAATCTGAAAAACTGAATTCACCGAAGAACAGGTCGCCATATGAATAACGAACAACGCATTGACGCCATCCAGACCATGCTCGACATGCAAAACGCCATGAACCAGCGCGTGCACGAGGAGTGGTTCGCCCAGGATTTTGAATGGTACCGGGCCATCTGGATTGAATGCGGGGAGATGCTCGAGCACTTCGGCTGGAAATGGTGGAAGCACCAGAAGCCCGATGTCGAGCAGGTGAAACTCGAACTGGTGGACATCTTCCATTTCGGTCTCAGTAGCCGCATTGACGGCACGACGGATTTCCACGAGATCGCCCGCGCCATGGCCGAAGAAATCTCCCGTCCCGAGACGGGTCCGGAGTTTCGCATCACCCTCGAAAAACTGGCGGCAACCGCCGTCGGCGAACACCGTTTCGACGGTGCGGCCTTCGCCGGTTGTCTCGAGCAGATTGGCATGAGTTTCGAAGAGCTCTACCGCTCCTATGTCGGCAAGAACACGCTCAATTTCTTCCGTCAGGATCACGGTTACAAGGAAGGCACCTACGTCAAAATCTGGCACGGCCGCGAAGACAACGAGCATCTGGTCGAAATTATCGCCGCCCTCGACATCGCCAGCCCCAGCTTTCGCGATGACGTCTATCAGGCGCTGAAGAGCAATTACCCGAGTTCCTGATCCGGGGAATGCCTGGGGCGTATTTTTTAATATTCCGTGATCCCGGCAACCTCTCGTGATCCCGAAAACCACTGTCATCCCGGCGAAGGTCGGGATCCAGCCCCGCAGGCGCGCACGTCCCTGACCGGCTGGATTCTGGCCTGCGCCAGAACGACGGAGGGGTTGTCATCCCGTCGAAGGCCGGGAGTCAGCCCCGCGGGCGCGCACTTTCCTGACCGGCTGGATTCTGGCCTGCAGCAGAATAGCGAAGGCTAGTCATCCGGACTGACTTTCCAATACAAATTCCCTCCGAAAATCCCGCGCAAGGCACCGACATTACTGACTTTTTCCGTCAGGCCCTGTTTTGACAATCTCCGGATGCTATGCCAATCTCGGCGAAGAGGGTTTCCCGGGGAAATCCCTGACAAGGATGTAGCATGGCCGATACCCGGCAATCAGTTTTTGATCACGGGTTTTTACGAGCCCGGCTGGAGTTTGCGCGCCGGATCCGGCGCCATCGCCTATATTTCCTGCTGCCCTTCTTTAACCTGTCTTCGCGCTACCGCTGCACCCGTCGTCCGGATCCGGTCAGGTAACCGTCATGGCCAAATTCTGGATCCCGGGACAAGCGCTGCCACCTCGTGAGCCTGACGGCTCTCGGGAGCCGTTGGCCAAGGTCACCGAGATTGCCGCGTTTCGCATGGACAGCCTGCGCTCCGATACGCGGGAGTTCGTCGAGCAGGAAGTCGCCGATGACGCCATTGTCGAACTGGAGCTCGAAGAGGGCGTCCGGATCTGGCGGCGCGCCGATACTTTTGCCAAACAGTTGCAGCAGGAGAATCGTGAACGCGGCCATCCCCGTGGCAAATTGGTGGTGCCGGCCCGTCTTTCGGTCGGCGAAACCGAGCGGGGGCTCGGCAGTCTCGGGGTGCGGGTGTTTCGGCTGCTCGGGGTCGATCCCGTGGCCGGCGCGGCGGAAAAACTCGCCGAACTGGCGGATGCCAATCTGGTCGAGCGGCCCGGCCTTTATCGCTGGGAATTTGGCCATGGCCTCGACCCGGCCCCTCTCACCTCCCTTGATGCCGGTGACGAACCCCTGCTGATTTTTGTTCACGGCACCCTGTCCCGGACCATCGGCAGTTTCGGCAGATTGATCACCGAGGAATCCGGTGGGCACCTGTCGGCGCCGGCCCAGCAATTACTGGATACCTATGGCGAGCGGATCTTTGCCCTTGAACATCACACCGTCGGGGTCAGTCCGCTGCAGAACGCACTGGATCTTGCCCGGGTTCTGCCGGCCGGCGCCGAGGTCCATCTGGTCACTCATTCCCGGGGCGGTCTGGTCGGTGAGATTTTGTGCCGCAGCGGGATAGAAGGGGAGCCACTGGCGTTCGACCAGCTTGACCTGCGCATTTTCCGCGACGAGGAGCACTCCCGGGCCGCGGATCGCAAACTTCTCGAACAACTCAACCGGTTGATGGCCGAGCGACAGATCCGTGTCGGTCGTTTTCTGCGCGTCGCCTGCCCGGCAAGAGGCACGGATCTGGCCTCCCGGAAACTCGACATCTATCTGTCCTTGCTCGCCAACCTGGCGACAGCTAGTTTCGGCCCGGTCGGTGACGTGGTCCGTGACTTCGCACTTGCGGTCATCAAGGAGCGGGCCAATCCGGAGAAAATGCCCGGCATTGAAGCGATGGTGCCGACCTCGCCACTTATTCGCACCCTCAATCGGCCTGATATCCGGGTCCAGGCGGATTTGTCGGTCATCGCCGGCGACGTTCAGGGCAAGGGTCTTGCCGGCGGTCTCAAGGCGCTGATCGGCAACGCTTTCTTCTGGGAAGACAATGATCTGGTGGTGAACACCCGGGCCATGTTCGGCGGCGCCCAGCGGGCCGACGGCGGCCGTTTCTATTTCCACGAAGGCCCCCGGGTTGATCACTTCAATTACTTCGTCAATCAGGAAACCCGCCAGCAATTGCTCAATGGCCTGCTTCTTGACGATCGGGACGCCGGTGCCTTCAAGGCCTATCAGCCCCAGGTCGATGAAAGCGAGGAAACCTTCTACCGGCGTCGGGCGCTGGCGGTCGTGGACCGGGATGTGGTCCCGCGACCCATGGTGGTGGTGTTGCCCGGCATCATGGGCAGTCACCTTGCTGTGAAAAGTTCTTCTACCGGCAAGGAGAACCGCATCTGGCTGGATCTGAGAGACATTTTGATCGGCAACTTCGATCAACTGGCCATCGACGCCGACAATGTTATTCCCCAGGAACCGGTGGCAAGCGCCTATGCCCGCCTGGTCACCTATCTCGGCAATCGGTATCAGACCATGGCCTTTGCCTACGACTGGCGCAAGTCCCTGCGCGAGGAAGCTGACCGGCTTGCCGAGGTGATCGACGCGGCGATGGAAGAAAACCCTCAGCCGCTGCGCATTATCGCCCACTCCATGGGCGGCTTGCTGGCCCGTGTGTTCGTGCACCGTCACCCGGAACTCTGGCAAGCGATGAAAGCCCGCAGTGGCTGCCGGATCATCATGCTCGGCACGCCCAACAACGGCTCCTATGTCATTCCCCGGCTGTTACTCGGCCGGGAGCAATTGCTCAAGCAACTGGCCTTGGTGGATGCGGAGCATTCGAGATGGGAATTACTGGAGTACATCGCCAGATTTCCGGGCATCCTTGAGATGCTGCCGGCGGAGGATGAAAGCGAGCGCAACTGGTTTACCGCCAAAGCCTGGCAGCAACTCGGAAAAGTTGACGATTCCCCCTGGACCGCCCCGACCGCCGCGGCACTCGCGGAAGCGCGCAAGGTGCGCCGCATTCTGGATGAGCCGCTGGCCGATCCCGGCCACTTCCGCTACGTGGCCGGCTGGGCCAAAGAGACGCCGGCGGCCGTCAGCGAAGAGGGCGGAAAATTGCGCTTTATCGCCACCAACCATGGTGATGGCCGGGTACCCTGGCAGACCGGCAAATTAAGCAATGTCGAGACCTGGTACATGAACACCGCCCACGGCGACATGGCGGATTACGAGCGGGCTTTCCCGGCGCTGGTGGAATTGCTGGAAAAGGGCAGTACCGAGCTCCTAGACCGGGTACCGCCGGCCCATACCCGGGGTCCCGAGCGCATCCACGAGATCGAGGAACGGGAGCCGGAGATCTATCCTGATCTTGATGATCTGGTTGCTGCTTCTCTCGGTTACACGCCGCCCTTGC
>JASBTO010000178.1 GCA_030148365.1 Kangiellaceae bacterium | reverse complement strand
TTGCCGATACAGGTTGTGCAACCGTAGCCGACCAGATTAAAGCCCAGTTCATCAAGGTACTTGTCAACGCCGGCACGCTCGAGATAATCGGTCACAACCTGAGAGCCGGGTGCGAGAGAAGACTTGACCCAAGGTTTGCGCTGCAGGCCTTTTTCCAGTGCTTTTTTGGCTATCAGTCCGGCGGCCAGCATGACTGCCGGATTGGAGGTATTGGTGCAGGAGGTGATCGCGGCAATCACGACATCGCCGTGATTAAGCTCAAAATCCTCGCCCTCGACCTTGACGCCCTTGTCTTTCTCTTCGACTTTCCCGGATACCTCAAGGATATCCTCAAAGGTCTTGCCGAGATCGCGCATCAGTACCCGGTCCTGCGGTCGTTTCGGACCGGACAGGGACGGCTCAACGGTGCTCATGTCGAGGCTCAGGGTGTCAGTGAACTCCGGATCCGCTGAATTCTCGTCATGCCACATGCCCTGAGCCTTGGCATAGGCCTCGACCAGCGCAATGGTCTCTTCGCTACGGCCAGACAGAGACATGTATTTCAGGGTTTCTGCGTCGATCGGGAAGAAACCGCAAGTGGCGCCGTATTCGGGCGCCATGTTGGCGATTGTCGCGCGATCCGCCAGCGGCAAGGCCGGCAGGCCGGGCCCGTAAAATTCAACAAACTTGCCGACCACACCTTTGGCACGCAGCATTTCCACCACGATCAGAACCAGATCCGTCGCGGTAATGCCTTCCTTGAGCTTGCCTTCGAGCCGGAAACCGACAACTTCCGGGATCAGCATGGACACCGGCTGGCCGAGCATCGCTGCTTCCGCTTCAATACCACCGACACCCCAACCAAGAACGCCTAGGCCATTAATCATGGTAGTGTGGGAATCCGTGCCGACCAGCGTGTCGGGATAGGCCAGCGTGCGACCATCCACTTCCGCGCTCCATACCGCTTTGGCGATATATTCGAGGTTGACCTGATGGCAAATACCGGTGCCGGGCGGTACCACGGAGAAGTTATCAAATGCTTTCTGTCCCCAGCGCAGGAATTCATAACGTTCGCCGTTACGCTCCATTTCCTTCTCAACATTGATCTTGAATGCCGCTTCCGTCCCGAACCTGTCGACCATCACCGAGTGGTCGATGACCAGGTCGACCGGTGACAAGGGGTTGATTTTTTCGGGGTCGCCGCCGGCTTTGGCTACGGCAGCGCGCATGGCGGCCAGATCCACGACCGCGGGGACACCGGTAAAGTCCTGCATCAGAACCCGCGCGGGCCGGTAGGCAATTTCCCGGGTGGACTTGCGTTCGTCCAGCCAGGACTTGATGGCTTTGATATCGTCCACGGTCACGGTAGTGCCGTCTTCAAAACGCAACAGATTTTCCAGCAGAACCTTCAGGGAAAAAGGCAGGCGGGATACATCACCGAGCCCATTGTCCTGGGCGGCGGCAATGCTGAAGTAGTCGTATTCCTTACCATCAACATTGAGGGTGAGGCGGGTGTTAAGAGTGTCGTGTCCTACCGAGCTCACAGACTAATCTCCTCAGATTTATTGTTCGGGATCCTGGCTCCGGGCAGCGCCGGGCCAACGGGCGCGCAATTATATCATAGTGATAATAAAAAGGGCGCTTCCGCGGCAGGCCTTTCCTCAACGAGGCGAATCCGATGCGACTGCAATTGCTGCGGGATCAGATTGCCCGATTGCACCGAATTTGCTGGCATTCTTTGTTGGGTTGCAGCCGCCGTGGCCGCTATAATGCCGTCTCATTCCCCGACGGTGGCCAGTGATGCCAGAATACCAGCGCCATCTGGATGCGTTCAAAACCCGCTACCCGCCATCAAAACTGGCGCCCTTGCTCGCCATCCTTGTCGCCCTGACGCCCTTTGCGATCGATGCCTATTTGCCGGCGATCCCCGCTATGGCAACGGAATTCGGCGTCAGCATTCATCTGGTTGAAGCCTCGGTGCCGACTTTTCTGTTCGGGTTCGCGTTGGGTCAACTGGTAGGCGGGCCGGTGTCCGACAATTACGGCCGCAAGTGTATTGGTATGGCAGGCCTGGGAATATTTACTGTCGCCAGCGTACTCATAGCACTCGCCGAATCAGCCGAGCAGCTGCTGGCCCTGAGGTTTGTTCAGGCTTTTGGCGGTGGATTCGCCGTCGTGATTTCGTCGGCCATTGTCCGGGACCTTTACGACGGCCGCGCAGCGGCGCGGGTATTTTCTCTCATCGGCCTGATTATGATGGGCGCGCCTCTTATTGCGCCCGCAGTTGGCTCCACGCTGCTCAATGTTTCAGGCTGGCGGATGATTTTCGTGTTACTGGCCGTCTATGCGGCGGCCCTTGTGTTTGTCGTGCTGCGGTATATCCCCGAAACTTCCCAGCTCAGGGCCTTGCGGGGCAAACCCCGTTCCAGCCCGCGTCAGGTCGCCAAAAATTATGCAACTATCTTCAGTCACCCTGGCGCCATGGGCTACCTGTTATGCCAGAGTTTTATCGCCGGTGGCATGTTTGTGTTCCTGACGGAATCCTCCTTTGCCTACATCGAATACTTTGCCGTCTCCACTTCGGTTTTTCCCATCCTGTTCGGCGCCAACATTATCACCATGATGATCCTGAACCGGGTGAATGTGTATCTGCTCAGAAACCGGGAGCCGGAGCAAATCCTGAAATTCGGGATTGGCTTGCAAGCCTCGGCAACCCTGCTGCTGTTGTTGACAACACTCTTGATGGAGCCGCGCCTCGAAATATTCCTGCCACTGATAATGCTGTCCATGGGATGCATGGGCATGATCGGCCCGAACAACATGGCTTGCTACATGAGCTGGTTTCCCGACATCAGCGGCACGGCCAATGCCTTTCTGGGAACCTCCCAGTTTGCGCTCGGCGCAGTAATGGGCATCATCGTCAGCCACCTCCACAATGGCACCCTGATCCCGATGACGGCCATGATGTTCCTGTCCAGCTTTCTGGCAATCTTGGCGCTCTGGGTATTATCCCGCCATCGCCCGGCACCGGAAACCGACCACTGATCCGGGCTGCCCCGCTCCACATACGGCTGTCACAACAGTTACTTTCTGCAGGATCAGCCACCGAATCGGCAGGCCAGCATAGGTTTATCTTGGCCATTCCCGTATAATAGTGCGCAACTTCTCTGCCCGTGCCCGGCTTGCCTCGCAGCCCACGGCGACCCCTTTCAGGAATTCCCAGACATGGCCACCACTGAACAGCCCTCATTTAAATCATTGGGCTTGCCCGAGCCGCTATTGAAAGCCATTTTGGATGTCGGATATGAAACGCCGTCACCCATCCAGGCGGAAAGCATTCCACACTTGCTGGACGGGCACGATCTCCTCGGACAGGCACAGACCGGTACCGGCAAGACCGCAGCCTTCGCGTTACCTCTCCTCGCCCGCCTGGACCTGAGTCAGGGTGATCCGCAATTGCTGGTGCTGGCGCCGACCCGGGAACTCGCGCTCCAGGTCGCTGAAGCATTTCAGAGTTACTCCCGTTACCTGAAAAATTTTCACGTTCTGCCTATTTACGGCGGCCAGTCTTACGATACACAGCTCAGACAGTTAAGGAGAGGCGTTCAAGTAGTAGTCGGCACACCTGGCCGGGTGATGGATCACATCCGCAAAAAAACCCTGAAGCTGGATAACCTCAAGGCGTTAGTCCTGGATGAAGCAGACGAAATGCTGCGGATGGGTTTTATTGACGATGTTCAATGGATCCTGGAGCAAACGCCAAAAGGCCGCCAGATCGCACTCTTCTCTGCGACCATGCCCGATGTCATCCGGAAAGTGGCCAAGCGTTACCTGACCGAGCCGAAAGAAATCAAAATCCAGTCCAAAACATCAACCGCGACCACCATCCGCCAACGTTATTGGGCGGTCAGTGGCTTGCACAAACTGGACGCGCTGACCCGGGTTCTGGAGATTGAAGAGTTTGATGCGGTGCTGATTTTTGTGCGCACCAAAACCGCCACTGTCGAACTGGCGGAAAAATTATCTGCCCGGGGCTACGCCTGTGAAGCCCTGAATGGCGACATTCCGCAGGCCGCCCGGGAGAGAACCGTCGACCGCCTCAAAAAAGCCAAGCTGGATATCCTGATTGCCACTGATGTCGCTGCCCGTGGTCTTGATGTCGAGCGTATCAGCCACGTCATCAACTACGACATTCCTTATGACACAGAGTCTTATGTACACCGGATTGGTCGAACCGGCCGCGCCGGTCGCAAGGGAGAAGCCATCCTGTTTGTAGCGCCTCGGGAGCGGCGCATGCTTCGCGCTATCGAAAAGACCACCAAGCAGCCGATTGAAGCCATGCAGATGCCGTCCGCAGCGGACATCAATGAACAACGCATTACCCGGTTCAAGCAGAAGATCGGTGATTGTCTGGCTTCAGACGATTTGGAGTTTTTCTATCAGTTGGTAGCCGACTATCAACGCGAAGAGGAAGTCGACCCTCTGCAGATTGCCGCTGCCCTCGCCCGCCTGGCCCAGGGTGATGAGCCCCTGATGCTGTCAGAGAAGGAACGCAAGCCGCACAAAGAGGAGTGGCAGGAAAGGGAACCTCGTGAGCACCGAAAAATCAAATCCGGTAAATTCAAGGAGAAGACCTTCTCCCCAGCCGAGCAGGCCAAGCCCCTGAAAGAGCACCCCGACGTGCCCATGCAGCGCTACCGTCTTGAAGCCGGTTACCAGCACGGTGTCAAACCTGGCAACATTGTCGGCGCCATAGCCAATGAGGCTGATATTGAGAGCCAGTATATTGGTCATATTGAAATTTACGAGAATTTCAGCACCGTGGACCTGCCGGAAGGCATGCCAAAGGAAACGATGCAGGATCTGCAGAATACCCGAATAGGTGGGCAACGGGCCCGGATTAGCGTGGTGGGCGGCGATACAGCTCCCGCTGCAAAACCCGCCCGGAAGCCTAAAGCCGGCGGGAAAAAAGAGGCTGGCAAGTCAACAAAGCCGGCGGTAAAAG
>JASBTO010000171.1 GCA_030148365.1 Kangiellaceae bacterium | reverse complement strand
CCATTCATCTGGTCGACCCGCTCGGTCAGGTGATGATGCGTTATCCGGATGAGCCGGATCCGAAGAAGATGATCAAGGATTTCCAACGTTTGATGAAGTACTCGAGGCTGGGCTGATGAAAACCTACCGCACGCTGTTGCTTGCCACGATTGCAATGACTTTCGCGCTGATCGTCCTCGGCGCCTACGTACGACTGTCCGACGCCGGTCTCGGCTGTCCGGACTGGCCGGGCTGTTACGGGTTCCTGTCGGTACCTGAGGAGGCCCACGAGATCGAGCAGGCCGAGGCCCTGTTTCCCCATGCGCCGGTCGAGACCCACAAGGCCTGGCCGGAAATGGTGCACCGGTATTTTGCCGGCGCCCTGGGCCTGGTCATTTTTGCCCTGGCCCTGCTCGCCTGGCGCGAACGCTATCGCAATAGCCGTTTCCCCGTCGTGCTGCCGACATTCCTGTTGGGCCTGGTCATCTTCCAGGCGCTGCTCGGGATGTGGACCGTCACCCTGAACCTGTTCCCGCTGGTGGTCATGGGCCATTTGCTTGGCGGCTTTGCGACTTTGTCGCTGCTGTTTCTGCTGGTACTGAAACTGAAGCCGAAGATGGTGTCCCATTCCCGGGTGGTCGCGCGCAAATACAAGGGTCTGGCACTGCTGGCCCTCATTGTACTGATTGTGCAGATCGCCCTTGGCGGCTGGACCAGCGCCAACTATGCGGCGCTGGTGTGCACCGATCTGCCGATTTGCGAGCCCGGCTGGCTGGGTCGTCTGGATTTTGTCGAGGGCTTCAAGCCCTGGGGCCATGGCGTGGAGACCTACCAGTATGGCGTCCTCAACGCCGAAGCCATGACCGCCATTCATGTCAGCCACCGCATCGGTGCGCTGGTCAGTCTGCTCGTGATCGGATGGCTGGTCGGGCGTCTGATCCGGGAACGGGACAGCGTGATTCTGCGTGCCGTCGGCCGTGTGATCGGTGTCATCCTGCTGCTGCAACTGGCCCTCGGTGTCTCAAATGTCGTCTTCCTGCTGCCGTTGCCGGTGGCCGTGGCGCACAATGGTGTTGCAGCGCTCCTGCTGCTTGGCCTGGTGGCGGTAAATTATCTGGTTAACTGGCAATTCCGGGGGCAGCAAATTGGCGGATAAACCTGTGCCGGCGATCACTGTGGACGGGCCGGCGACCTGGCGCGACTATCTGGAACTGACCAAGCCCAAAGTCGTGGCGCTGTTGGTCTTTACTGCAATTGTTGGCATGTTTCTGGCAGTGCCGGGCATGGTGCCGCTGGATAGTCTGTTGTTCGGCACCCTCGGCATTGCCCTCGGCTCTGCCGCCGCCGCCGTGGTCAATCATGTTGTCGATGCCCGCATTGACGCATTGATGGCCCGAACCCTGTTACGACCTGTGGCCCAGGGTCGGGTACGGCCGGGGCAGGCGATCACCTTCGCCGCCGTGATTGGCATCGCTTCCATGCTGATCCTCTGGTTTCTGGTCAACCCGCTCACCGCGGTCCTGACCTTTTTCGGGCTGGTCGGTTACGCCTTTATCTACACCATGTACCTGAAGCGGGCGACTCCCCAGAATATCGTGATTGGCGGCTTGTCCGGCGCCGTGCCGCCGCTGCTGGGCTGGACTGCGGTGACCGGAGAAGTCCATCCCCACGCACTGCTGCTGGTGCTGATTGTGTTTACCTGGACGCCGCCCCATTTCTGGGCGCTGGCTATCCACCGGCTGGAAGACTATGCCAAGGCCGGCATTCCCATGTTACCGGTCACCCACGGCGTGGATTTCACCAAGACCTGCATCGTGCTCTACACAGTGCTGTTGATTGTGGCGACGCTGCTGCCCTATCTGACCGGGATGAGCGGCCTCATTTATATTGTCAGCGCGGTGCTGGTCGGACTCTGGTTTCTGTATCAGGCGCTGGAGCTCAAGTACCGGGAAGCGGAAGGCACGGCCATGAAGACCTTTGCCGTGTCCATTATCTATCTCAAGCTATTGTTTGCCGCGCTGTTGGTCGATCATTATTTCCACATCCCCATGAACCGGATGATGGGCTGAGTGTCGTCATGCAATTCGTGAAATGGCTTTTCATACTGGTTGCCTTGCTGGCCATGGCAGCAGGCATCTGGTTCGGCGTGCAATTCCGGCAGCCGTACGAGCCGCAGGTTCTGCGGTTATATCCGCAAGCGCGGCCACTGGCGCCGTTTGAACTTCAGGACCAGACCGGCCAGCCCTTTACCGAGGCGTCGTTCAAGGGGCACTGGAGTTTTGTGTTCTTCGGTTTTACCTACTGCCCCGATGTGTGCCCGACAACCCTGGCGCTGTTTGATCGTATGGCGAAACAGCTGCCGGATGCCCTGCAGGCGGATACCCGCTTCGTGCTGGTGTCAGTGGACCCGGAGCGGGACACGCCGGCCAAGCTTGCCGAATACGTGGGCTGGTTCAACAGTGACTTTACCGGCGTCACCGGTGAGCGTGAGGCGCTCAATGAACTGACCCGGCAATTGGGGGTGGTCTACATGAAGGTACCGCTGCCCGGCAGCGATGAAGGCTACACCGTCGATCACACCGCCAAGATTTTTCTGATCAACCCCCGGGGTGAGCGATTCGCCCTCTTCGATACGGCTCCGAGCCTCGACTCGCCGACCTTCGACATGGCGCAGTTACTGCGTGATTACGAAGCGATTCGTGATTGAATCCAGATTCCTGGGATTTTTCTTTTTTAAATTCAATTAGATAAATCAGCCGCTTGAAAGGTTGTCATTTGGTGTGAGCATTTCTACGAAGATTTACGTTGACAAGTTCCGGGGTTTTTACTAGATTGGTGTGAAACGACAACCAACCGGGCGAGGCAAGGCGCATCATGGTCATGAAGAAGACCAGAAAAAAACCCACAGAAGCCGAACTCGCCATCCTGAGGGTACTCTGGCAGGAAGGCCCCAGTACCGTCAGACAAGTGCATGAGATCCTCTCGAACACCAACAAAACCGGTTACACGACGATTCTGAAAACGCTGCAGATCATGCACGAGAAAGGTCTGGTCGCCCGCAGTGAGGAAAGTCGTGCACATATCTATTTTGCCACCGCAACCCGGGAGCACACCCAGGGGCGGCTGATAACGGATCTCCTTGATCGTGCCTTCGACGGCTCCCGATCCAGTCTGGTAATCCGGCTGCTCGACTCGGGATCCACGCCGGAGGAAATCGCCGAGATCCGTAAAATTCTGGATGAATTCGAAGGAGCAGACTAGTGGTGCAGGAGCTTGTAAATATGGAATTGGTCAACGCCCTCGGCTGGACCATGCTCCACTCACTCTGGCAGATCAGCCTGGCTGGCCTGGTACTGGCTATTGCGCTTTTTATTACCCGTAACGCATCGGCCCAGTGCCGTTATCTGATTTCCGCTGCCATTTTGCTGACTTGTCTGCTGATGCCCGTCGCGACCTTTGTCTGGATCAGCGGCGAAACTTCGGCAACCGGAACCCTGCTGTCCCGGGAGCCGGCCGCACTCCTTGCACCCGCCACCGTCAGTACCGGGGCAAATCTGTCGGTCGGTCTGACCATTGATGATTTCTTCCCCTGGTTGACCCTGGGCTGGATGCTCGGCGTTTGTTTTTACAGTGTCCGGCTGGTGCTGGAAGTCCGGCATATCAACCGGCTGAAGTCCCGGGACATATTTGCGGTGTCACCGGAGCTGGAAGCGGCATTCGAGCGCTTGCTGGCCCGTAATGGCATGCGACAGACCGTCAGCCTGCTCAATTCCGCCAGAGTCCAGGTACCCATGGTGGTCGGCTGGCTGAAGCCCGTGATCCTCCTGCCTACCGCGACCTGTCTGCGCCTGAGCCTGACGCAACTGGAAATGGTGCTGGCGCACGAGCTGGCCCATGTGCGGCGCCATGATTATCTGGTCAATCTGTTTCAGACCCTGGTGGAAATTCTCCTGTTCTATCATCCCGTGGTGCGCTGGATTTCAACCAAAATGCGCGAGGAGCGGGAGCATGTCTGTGATGATCTCGCGATTGCCAGTCAGGAAGACGCCCTCGGTTATGCCCGGGTGCTGACCGATGTCGAAGAGGTGCGACTCCAGTACCAGACGGCCATGGCCCTGACCGGCACGGATACCCGCTCACGGATTCTGCGGATCATAGGTCGCCGGAGTTGCTACCCGGGGATCAGCAGCAAACTGACTCTGGTCGCGGCCTTCCTGTCCGTGATGACCGTAACAGTGATTGCCCAGGCCCAGATCCGGCCACCGGCGCCACCGGAGCCGGTAAAGGCGGCAAAAGCGGTGCAGCCGACAGCAGCAATAGCCAGTCCGGCAGCGCCGGTGGATGTCACGAGTCCCGCAGAGGAGGTTCCGGCGCTTGTCGAGGAGCCGGCCGATGCCGGCTTGCCGGTGATTGACGTTGCCCCCGAACCGAATCCCGAGTTGCCGGCGGAGGCGGTGTCGGTCCGCGAAATTTCCCAACCGGTTCAGCCGCAGACCCCGGCAGCGACCGAGCCGCAGCCCCGGCAGCCCGAACCCGCCAGCGCCGAACCCGTTATCGAGGAGCCTGCCAGTAAAGTAGCCCCGGAAGCCTCCTTGACACCGGCAGAAGAAAAGATTACCCGTCAGGACCGGCCTTCCAAGCCGGCTGCTGTGTCCCGGGATAGCCTGGTCCCGCAAGTCCGTGCCTCCATTGACAAGGCCCGGCTGGCGCAACCCGTCAATGCCGGTGCGATCCCGGCCGCCACTCCGGAGCCGCCGGCCAAGCCGGTAAACCCGGAACCGACTGCGGCACAGCCGGTATTCACACCCCAGCCGGCTTATCCGAAGCGCGCCCGGCGCCACCAGGTTGAGCTTGATGTGTCGGTGGAGATGCTGGTAGATTCCAGCGGTCGGGTGGCACAGGTTGTCTTTGAGGACACGAAAAATATCAGTTACTTTAAACGCCCGCTCGAAAAAGTCCTGAAACAGTGGCGCTTTGAACCG
>JASBTO010000156.1 GCA_030148365.1 Kangiellaceae bacterium | reverse complement strand
CGATGCAGGCAAGGAAACCGGCTTCGGACCGCTGAAAAAGAAACGCTAGGGACAGGCTGCATAGACGACGGTCCTGTCATTCACTGTTTACTGTCATTCGATTGCTCCGGTCATTCGATGCTTCCCGTCATTCTGACGGAGGCCAGAATCCATCCGGTCAGGGTACTGCGGGCCTGCGAGGCTGAATCCCGGCCAGCGCCGGGATGACTGCAGAGAGATAAAGCCAGGACTTTCAGGGCTGTCTTTGCGGCGCAGGCCGGAATCCAGCGGTTGGCAGACTAACTCGACCACACAGTGTTTCCTGTGTGCCCGGTTTGTACCCTATCCCCCAGACACCTCCACTTCATACTTTCTCGCAACGTCTTCGACTTCCCGCCAGGTCTCCCAAATCGGTCGCTCCACGGTTTCCAGCCCGTGTCGGGCTTCAGAACCCTGGGCCCGTATCTGGTTGAATACTTCATGCATTTCGCCACGCAACTCATCGAACTGGCTGAAGAAATCGATACTGTCACGCCAGGCCTGGCGGTGCCGCCTCAGGGCATCGCGGAAATCGACCGGGCAGGCCGTACAGTCGATATCGTCCATGGCATCAACATAATTCTCGATCACCGTGGCCAGGTCCTCATCGGCAGTCGCCGCGTTTCTGGCCGAGCCCAGTTTGCTGTCTGCCGCCAGCGCCTTCCGGATGGCGTCTGTATAAGACACCACCTTAGTGTCGTCATCAGGCTTCTCGGGCGCGCCCAGATAGGGTTCGCAAGCGGCGAGGCCGAGGCACAAGGCGACCAAATACAAGCTGATCCGGGATATTGCCAGTTTACTTTTCATCATCAGGATCCCTCTGATTATTGATGGGGTGCAGGCTATTAATTTACCAGAAACAGAACCGGGACCGCGGGCAGCGCTGATTGACCGACCACAGAGAAGCCGTTCGTCGAACGGGAATTTTCCGGATAGTTGTTGCCGTGGAAGTTGCCGCTGTCTTTTCCCCGGAAATAAAACAGGGCGCTTGCAAAGCACCCTGCAACTCTCGGTAGTTTACTGTGTCACTAGGCCATCTGCTTCCAAATCCCTTGCACCCGGCCGTCCGGATCCTCGAACAAGCAGAAGGTGCCGGTATCCGGAACTTCCATTTCCTCGACGATAATCTTGCCGCCGGCCTTGGTGATCCTGTCCCGGTAGGCCGCCAGATCGTCAACATCGATATAGAAGGCCATATTGCCGGGCATTGGCCCTTCATCGGGCTTCATGATGCCGCCGCCTATCCCGGCGTCGCTGCCGGTATCAACCATCCGGTAATTCATTTCGGGTATATGCTGAATATTCCAGTCAAAAACTTCCGCGTAGAAATCCGCGACTTTTTCCGGGTTTCTGGACCACAGCTCCCAATGCACTACGGGCTGTCCCATAACTTCCTCCTTGATTGAGTTTCCCTTGAAAGGCGCGGGATCCGGGTGAGGGGATCCCACAGGCAGTAGACAACGGGCGTGCCGTTTGTATCCGGACGCCTTCGGCGGAAGTCCGGAAACGGCAATATTACCAGCCACCTCCGCCGCCACCGCCACCGCCACCGCCGGACGAGCCGCCACCGGAAGAGCTACTGCCGGAACTGGAGCCCGGCGGGGTCGAAGCACTGGCAATGGCAGACGACAGACCTGCACCAACGGCTGATGTCAGGCCGGAAGTCGACATCCGCGAACCGGTGGAGCTGTGAAACCAGGTGGGACGGTAGCCATCGGCGTCCGGATCCCGGGTGCGGGTCGCCCGATCAAATTGTTCACTCCACTCCTGATCGACACCCAGCGCGAAAGCGTAGGGCAAGTAGGCATCGAATAACTGCGGCGTAATTTCCGGTGGATGCTTGAGGTTCAGCTCTTCCTTTTCCGCCGTCTCCAGATACATTTGGAAGCCTTCAATAGCATCCATGACCTTGCGACCGGGCACCGTCGGCGCCGGTATAAGCCAGGCGAAGATCCCGTGGGTGACCAATGCCAATACGGCAAATATCACGACATGAAACAGGCCAACGTTGGTCATCCATAATAAGGTAAATACTGAAATGCTGAACAGGATGCCCACCAGCAATACGCCGCCGTTGGTATTGAAATGGGAACCCTTGAAGCGGCCGGCGAGGGATTTTTCCAGCAGGCTCCGCGCCTCGCGGACGGGTCGATGATTTTCGTTGGTCAATTCGATAATGTGATCGTTTTTGAACAATGCCTTCAGCAGCGATGCCTCGCCGGGTGCCAGGATTGGACCATCGTCGGGAGTCGCGTATTTAAGCAGACGATATTTTTTGCGCCCGGTCTGCTCTACACCAAGATAGCCTTTTTGCGCCAGGCTCAGGACCGCGGCGGTAAAAACTTCATTGTCGAAACCCTGCTTGTGCAGGTAGCGGACGGCCGCGGGTGACAAATCATTGGGTGGCCGAAACTCGGGAATGATGACGCCTTTAGCCGGATCCCGGCCAACTTTCTGCCACATCCGGTAATAGAAGAGCAGCAACAACGCTATTCCGATCAGTCCGATCATCAGACCCCGGTTATCTTTCAGTAGCCAGATCGTTCTTTGCAGCACTCCCGGCTCCTCAACAAGTCCTTTCGGAAAAGAAATTACCGCCGTCAGACCTTCGCGGGCTCCGAGCGGCCGCTCGGCAACAAAGCGAGCGCTGCCGTCGTCATTGAGCGTGACCGACAGAGCGCTCTCGGTACTCCCTTGTCGACCCGTGTAACCGGTTCCCCGCAGGTTGTCCGCGGCGACCGCCTGGGGTAACCGGATAAGAGCGCTGGCGCGATCAATGGCAAAATCCCAGCCATTGCCGGTGACATTCCAGTACAACTCGTCGTGGTCATCGAAGAAGCCGACCTGGCGATGGGTCCGGTATTTTATCCGGTACTCATGCAAGCCCTGACTGACCAGACGATCGGCGCTGCCGATATAAAGGCGCACGCCATTGGCCCTATCTTCGGTATGCCAGGACTCGGCATCACCGTCACGCTGAACCTCCAGCACTTCGAATCCGGTCCGGTAGCGATTGCCCAACCGGTCCTTGTAATCGGTGGGAAAATCCCGGTAGATACCGCGCCGGATCATTTTACCTTCGGCGGTCACGGCAATGGTTTCCGTGACCAGAATGGTGCCATCTTCCTGAATGGCAATGTCCGCATAATAATCGTGAATTTTCTCAACTGCCTGAAGCGTCCCGGCGCCGAACAAGGCGGCCAGAATCAGTAACATGCCAGTTAACCATCTCATCATGAACCCAACTCCACTTTCGGCGCCTCTCGCATGGTCGCCAGCTGAATTTCAAAGAACTCCCGCTGCCGGAAATTGAACGTGCGGGCAATGATCAGGCTCGGAAAGGACTCGACCTGATTGTTCCAGTCCCGCACGCTGCCATTGAAGTAGCGACGGGCATATTGAATATCTTCCTCGACCTGTACAAGCGCGCGTTGCAGTTCCAGAAACTGTTCGCTCGCCTTCAGATCCGGATAGGCTTCGGCCAGGGCAATCAGCCGGCCAATGGATTCGCTGAGGCGGGTCTCAGATTCGGCTCGCGCCTGGCTGGGCTGGCCATTGAGATTACGCAACTCGGCGACCGTCGTAAGCAACTCTTGTTCGTAGTCCTTGTAGGCACGGGTGGCGGCGACAAGATTCGGGATCAGGTCATAACGGCGCTTGAGTTGCACATCGATACCGCTCCAGGCTTCGTTCGCCAGATTGTCCAGTCTGATAAACCGATTGTAGGTCCAGATCACCCAGACCAGCAGTGCCGTGATGACGGCCACAATAATGAGCATAAAATTTATTGTCCGCGTTTCAGGTGGAGGTCGACACTTACCCTGACGGGATAACCAATCAGATCATCGTCCCTCCAGTCGCCCTGACCGATATTGTAATCGAGACGGTTGAGGGTCACTTCCGCCTGCAGACGTGCGGAGTCGCCCGTCACTTCAAAGGAAAAAGGAAACCGCAGTTCCCGCGTAACATCGCGAATGGTCAGTTTCGCATCGGCCACATAGTTATTGCCGGCGAGGTGCCGGATGCTGGTCGTTTCAAATCGCGCCTCGGGAAATTTCGCCAAGGCAAACCAGTCGTTGCCAACGAGTGCATCGTCCCGCTCTTCGTTTTCGGTATTGACGCTGGCGATTCTGATGGCCGCCTGCAGGCAGCCACCATTGGACTGCTGCGGGTCCAGTGTGATCCTTGTCTCGAAATTTTCAAAGCGGCCCTCGAACTCCCCGCCATCGTAGAGCGCCTTGAAAGTAAGGCTACTCTCTGTTTGTTGCTGCCAATCAGCGCCATGAACAGTGTCTGGAATTGCCGCGCCTGCAACAATGACTGCGACCAGTAATAAAGATATTCTTGTCATTTGACGTGGCTCCCGAATGGCAACATGCGTTTCAAGGTCATGTCTTTGTCAATGAAGTGATGCTTGAGTGCTGCCAGCACATGAACAGAGAGCAGGACGACGAGTGTCCAAGCCAGGACCTCGTGAATTTCTCCAAACAGGCTGCGCAATTCCTTGTCGTTTCCGATCAACGGCGGCACCGTAAACCAGCCAAAAAATTTCAGTGGCACATTGGCGGCGGAATTGGTCAGCCAGCCGGTGATCGGCTGGGCGAGCATCAGGGCATATAACAAAAAGTGACTGAAGCGCGAACCGGCACGTTGCCAGGCGGCCATCGGCACAGCGGCGGGTGGCGGACTGAGAAAGCGCCAGACAAGGCGTGCCATGGCAAGCCCTAACGCCAGCAGTCCGAAGGACTTATGCCACTTGAAAAGCTCCAGCTTTGTCGGCGACAACGGCCATTCATCGGCGACAAATCCCAGGATTAACATTCCCACAATCAATACCGCCATCAGCCAGTGAAAACCTTTGCTGACCCCGCTCCATTGGTTGTTGTTATGGATCATGTTCAATTTTCCCTGATGCCTTCCGCTTCCAGAAACAGCGTCACTTTATCACCTGCCGCCGGGATCAGGTAAGTCATGCCCCAGTCGGATCGCTTCAACTCACCGGTTGCGGAAAATCCCGCCATCAATTTGTTGGTCAGCGGATTTTTGCCGATCTTGTTCAGGGTCAACTCAAGCGTCACCGGATGGGTCTCGCCGAGCAGGGTCAGGTCCCCGGTAACAAGGCCGGTGTTTTCCCCGGTCTTCTCGACCTTTGTGCTGACAAATCGCATTTCCGGAAACTGTTCGACATCCAGAAAATGTTCACCACGGATTTCCTGGTTCCAGCGCCTGTTAGCCAAATCCAGGCCGCGGGTTTCTATCGTGACCTCAACGGCGGACTGGCTCCAATCATCTTCATCAAAAGTGAATTCACCTTCGAATATGCGGAACTTGCCCCAGGCATGGGAGTAACCCAGATGATTGACCTTGAAGACTATTTGGGTATGGACCGGATCGAGTCTGAAGCGCTCCGGTTCGGCACCGGCGGGCAAAGCCAGCAATAACAGCATTCCTGATATTCCAATAAACCATCCCTTCATGGTCAAATTCCTGATTTCCAGCCATGGAAATATCAACTTAGAGGAGATGGCCCTGATTTTCCAGAGAGTTATTGCGGTTGTATGGCCTTGAGGTGGCGACTGACGGAAATCCAGGCGCCGAGCAGGCCCAACAGAATGGCGGCGCCGACCAGCCACAGGCTTTCCACCATGGCGAGGCCATCGAGGCGGAAGCTGCTCTGGTAGAGGCCGGCCAACCGGGAAACGGGCCCGCCCAGCCAGAAAACCAGCAGCGTTACCAGGAGCCAGCAAACCAGCCCGGCGAGGGCGCCGTACCAGAATCCGGTATAGAGAAAGGGCCGCCGAATGAAAGCATCCGTCGCACCGACCAGCTTGACGATCTCGATTTCCGGACGGCGATTGAGGATCGCCAGACGAATGGTATTGCCGATGATGAGCACCACGCCACCTGCCAGGATCAACCCGAGGGCCAGCGCCAGCTTGTCTCCGAGTTGCAGCAGGGCCTGAAAACGGCGGACCCACTCCAAATCAAGCTGGGCCACATCCACTTCCCGCTCTTTGGCGAGAGTCGCGATCAGGGCACGGGCGCTGTCCGGGGAGCTGTGGGCACGGGTCGGCGTGACCAGAATCATGGCCGGCAGCGGATTTTCATCCAGAAAATCCATGGCATCGCCGAAGCCGGAGCGTGACTTGAATTCCTGCAGCGCGTCCTCCTTGCTGACCAGTCGCGTCGCGGCAACCTCCGACCGCAATTGCAGGGTGCGGGTCAGAGCTTCGGCTCTGCTGTCACTGATCTCGGGTCGCAGGAACAGGGCAATTTCCACGCCCTGATTCCAACCCTGGCTGACGGCCTTGCCGTTTTTCAGGAGCACATGAAAGGTGGCGGGGAGGGCCAGGGAAATTGCCAACACCGTGATGGTCATGAGACTGCTGGTCGGCTGGCCGAACAACCCGCGCAGGCTGCCGGAAAAATTCTGCCGATGCAGCTTCATGGCCATCCCGAGTCGGGAGAAGAAGCCGGCCTGGCTTGCGGTTGCGCCCGTCCGGCTCATTCTTCCAGCCCCGTATTGATCATGCGGCCGTCGCGCAGGGTCATGGTGCGGTAATGCATCCGGGCAATCAGGGCCAGATCGTGGGTAGCCACGAGAACCGACACGCCAACCTGGCTGAACTGCTCGAACAGTTTCAGGATCTCCGCCGACAATTCCGGGTCCAGATTACCCGTCGGCTCATCGGCCAGCAGCAGGGGCGGCTTGTTGACCACGGCCCGGGCAATGCCGACCCGCTGTTGCTCGCCACCGGACAGGGTGATGGGCATCATTTTTTCTTTGTTCAGCAAGCCGACCTTGTCGAGCGCGGCCCGCACGCGGCTGTTGATATCCCGCTGCGACAGGCCGCCAATCACCAGCGGCAAGGCAACGTTGTCGAACACGGTCCGATCTGCCAATAAGCGATGATCCTGGAAGATCATACCTATTTTGCGACGGATATGAGGTATTTGACGATTTTTGGCGCGACCGACGTTGGCGCCGTCAATGATGACCTGGCCCCGGGTCGGCCGCTCCATGACCGCGATCAATTTCAGCAAGGTGCTTTTGCCCGCACCCGAGTGCCCGGTCAGAAAGGCCATTTCGCCACTGTCGAGGGCCAAATTGACGCCTTTCAGCGCTTCATGGCCGGTCTCGTAGCGTTTGAACACATTGTGGAATTCAATCATTCGGAGTCTTCAGCGTGTTGTTACCCGGCGGTTATCGTCCGCTTAGTTGTTATCGGTGCCCGGATTCCCGGTGTCTTGCCTGTCAAAGAGTGCACTGATGAAATCATGCGCTTCAAAAGGACGCAAGTCATCAATGCCTTCCCCGACGCCAATAAAGCGGATCGGCAGTTGCAGCTTGTCGGCCAACGCGAAGATCACTCCACCCTTGGCGGTGCCGTCCAGCTTGGTCAGGGTCAGACCGGTCAGACCTACGGACTTGTGGAACTGCTCGGCCTGATTAAGGGCGTTCTGGCCGGTACCGGCGTCCACCACCAGCATGATTTCATGGGGCGCTTCGGGGTCCAGCTTCTGCATCACCCGTTTGACCTTGGCCAGCTCGTCCATCAGGTTGCTCTTGGTGTGCAAGCGACCGGCGGTGTCGGCAATCAGCACATCAATGCCTCTCGATTTCGCGGCCTGCAAGCCATCAAACAGTACCGAGGCACTGTCGGCGCCCGTATGCTGGGCAATTACCGGGATTGCGTTTCGCTCGCCCCAGACCTGCAGTTGCTCAACCGCGGCCGCCCGGAAAGTGTCACCGGCGGCCAGCATCACCGACATGCCTTGTTGCTGGTACTTTTTGGCGAGCTTGCCAATGGTTGTGGTTTTGCCGACGCCGTTAACGCCCACCATCAGGATCACGAAAGGCTGCTTGGACGTCTCGATAACCAGGGGCTCACTGGCGGGCGCCAGCATCTCGCCGAGCAGTTCCTGTAGCCGGTTCATAAGGGCATCGGCGTCGCGGAGCTCATTGCGTTTCGCCTTGCCGGTGAGATCGGCGATGATTTTGCTGGTCGCAGTGATACCCACATCGGCCATCAGCAATTGGGTTTCGATCTCTTCGAGCAGATCATCGTCTATCTGCTTGCTGCCGAGCACCAGCGTGGCAAGGCCGTCCCCGAGCTGGTGCCGGGTTTTGCCAAGGCCGGCTTTCAGGCGGGCAAAAAAACCGGTTTTGGGGGCAGCTTCGATTTGGCCACCGGCATCGGCGGTCGGTTTTTCCCTGACCGGGCCCGGGGGCCGCTCGGGAGTTGCAGGCTCGACCACCGGGAAGGTATCCGTATCCGGTTTCTCAAGGGGGGTTTTGTTCTCTTCAGGAGCCTTTTCGACGCGAGCGTCCTGATCCGCCGATCCGGTCTGTTCTTCGCCTGAGTCGCCCTCTTCAGATGGCGGCTTTTCCGCTTCCGGTTGCTCGGATTCCGGTGCTGGCTCTTGCTTGCCAAACCAGCCAAAAAGGCCGCGTTTGGGCTTGGAAGGATCGCTCATTGGGCGCGTGGACTTGTCTGGGAAGTGAAAGGCGCTATCCTACCATGTAACTCCAACCTGGAAAATGAACCGGTGTCCGGCGCGCGATGACCCGAAACAGCAACAAAGGCAAATCCGGTCTGTTCCGGATTATCGGCGGCCAATGGCGCGGCCGGCGCCTGCATTTCACCGAGGTGCAGGGGTTGCGGCCGACCATGGATCGGGTGCGGGAAACCCTGTTCAACTGGCTGGCGGCGGATATTCACGGCGCCCGCTGTCTGGATCTGTTCGCCGGCAGCGGCGCGGTCGGCATTGAAGCCCTGTCCCGGGGCGCTGCAAAGGTCGATTTCGTCGAAAAGCACCGCACGGCCGCCGATCGGCTGCAGCAAAATCTGGATCTGGTCGGCACGGGCAATGGCCAGGTTCACCAGCAAGACGCCCGGACCTTCGTCGCCAAACCCCAACCCCCTTACGATATCGTCTTTCTCGACCCGCCCTTCTTCAAGGGGTTTCTCAAGGATATCTGCGCGGACCTTGAGGCGGGGGGACTGGTGGGGCCTGACACCCTGATTTACATTGAGGCGGAAAAGCAGCTCACGGATCTCGAACTGCCGACTCACTGGCAGAACCTCAAAGACAAGCAAGCAGGCGGCCTCAGCTATGGTCTCTGGCGGATTGCGCGGGAAGGGGAAGCCGAATGAGCTGCCGGCCCGCCGTCGCCAGCGGTCATTCTGCCGTGACCGCTGCCGCCTGTGATCTGCTGGCCGCCGGCGGCAATGCCTTTGACGCCATTATCGCCGGCGGCTTCGCCTCGGCCGTCGCCGAACCCTGCCTGACCAGCCTTGGCGGCGGCGGTTTTCTGATGGCTCAGCCGGCCAGAGAATCTGCCTGCCTGTATGACTTTTTCACCGACACCCCCGGCCTGGGCCGCACCGCGACGCCGGAGAACCCCGAGTTTTACCCGATCACCGTCGCCTTTACCGGCAGCGACCAGATCTTCCATATCGGTCGGGCCAGCATCGCCGTGCCCGGCAACCTCAAGGGCTATCTTGAGGTCCATCACCAGCTTGGCCGTCTGCCACTCGCCGAGGTGCTCGCGCCGGCCCTCGAACTGTCGCGCCAGGGCCTGATACTCAACAGCACGCAGGCCTATATCATGGCCCTGCTGGAGCCGATCATGACCGCCACGGCGGAAGGCAGAGCGCTGTACCGTCCCGATGGTCCCTTGCTCGGCGAGGGTGATCACTTCCGCAATCTGGCGCTGACGGATTTTCTCGACTCCCTGTCTCACGGCGATGCGGATCTCTATGACGGCAACCTGGCGGCCCGGATCGAAGCGGACATGGAAGGGGCAGGCTATTTGACGGCCCGGGATCTGCGGGGTTACCGGGTACGGCGCCGCACACCCCGGCGAACCAGTCATGGTCGCTATCAGGTGCTGACGCCTCCCACCCCCTCGATTGGCGGAGGTCGCATTGCCCTCGGGCTGAAGCTGCTCGGTGACTGTCCGGCGAATGACCCGGCCACTGCCGCGGTGCGCCGCGCCCTGAACCTCAGGCAGGTCCATGAATGGCGGCAGCAGGGTATCCTCGAGCCTGCGCAACTGACACCGGCGCATCAACGGGAAACTGCCTCCAAATTGCGGCAGGCCCTCGGTGGCAC
>JASBTO010000151.1 GCA_030148365.1 Kangiellaceae bacterium | reverse complement strand
GCGTGGACATCGACCGGTGCCGGCAAATTGCCGAATCCGCCGGCGCCGGTTTTCTGGTGCGGCAACTGGACGTGATTGGCTAAGCCCCGGATTCAATTTCATCCGCTTGGGGTCACCTTTGACCGGCCACGTCCCGGGGGTGAACCCGCTCTGTTGGCATGGGATCCGAAGGAGCCTTAGACCAACCCGGATTCCGCTTCGCTACATCCGGGCTACGGTAATCCACTTCACCGGCGAGGCCTGACCTTGTAGACCGGCGGAGAGAGTCCGGAAGTCGCCGCTTTCCCCGCTGCTCGACGATGAACCAAAAAAAAGGCCCCTCCCGAAGGAGAGGCCAGTCACACCTGTTTTTTGTAGTTGGTTTCCCTGTCAGGCTTCCGCGCCTTGCAGCTTCAGCCGCGCGCGACGCTCGCTGAAGACATTGCCGACGAGGCGCAGGAAGAACGTCAGCAGCAGTGCGCCACCGATCCCGAAGACAATGTCGCCGGGAACCCGCAGCCAGACAATCTGCTCCATCAGAGGGCTGTGGATCACTTCCGGTGAACGGGCGAACCAGTAGCCTTTATCAAGCACGGCGGCGAACTGCAGGACGCCGGCCGGGGCGAGAGACATGAAAGCCATCATCGCCAGGCCACCATTGAGGGTCCAGAAAGTCGCCGGCAGCAACCGCTCGTTCCAGGCCCTGCCCGCCAGCAGGCGCGTGCAGAACAACATCAGGCCGATACCGAGCATGCCATAGACCCCCATGAAGGCGGTGTGCGCATGCAGGGCGGTGGTGTTGAGACCCTGGATATAGTAGAGGGAGATCGGCGGGTTAATCAGGAACCCGAAGATCCCGGCGCCGACCAGATTCCAGAAGGCACAGGCCACGAAGAACATGATTGGCCAGCGGTAGGCTTCCATCCACGGGGTGGCTTTCTGCATCCGCCAGGTTTCAAAGGCTTCGAAACCAATCAGTGCGAGCGGTACCACTTCCAGCGCGGAGAAAGACGCGCCCCAGGCGATGACGGAAGTCGGCGCACCGGTGAAGTAGAGATGGTGCAGGGTACCGAGAATACCACCGGTCAGGAAGATCAGGGTGGTAAAGAGTACGGCGCTGTTGGCGGACTTGGCGCGAATGAGGCCGAGGCGCACGAACATCAGGGCCACGACGGCAGTCGCGAAGGTTTCGAAGAAGCCTTCCACCCACAGGTGTACAACCCACCAGCGCCAGTATTCGGCCATGGCAAGGTGCGTGGATTTGCCGGCCAGCAGACCAACGCCGTAGAACATGCCGATGGCTACCGTGGACATGAACAGCACCAGTACCACAGGGCGGTGCGCTTCGCGGCTGGACAGCGCCGGCAACATGGCCCGGGTCATCAGGGTCAGCCAGATACCGAGACCGGCCAGCAAGGCAATCTGCCAGAAGCGGCCCAGATCCACATACTCATAGCCCTGGTGACCGAACCAGTAGTTGGTGTCGATATCGAAGACCTGCTGCACGCCGGCCCATTCGCCGATCATGGAGCCGAGCACCACCACGATCAGGGCGGCAAACAGAACGTTGACGCCAAGACGCTGGAACTTCGGTTCCTTGCCGGACAGGGCGGGCGCAATAAAGAGGCCGGTGCCGAGCCAGGCGGTAGCGATCCAGAACACCGCCAACTGGGTGTGCCAGGTGCGGGTAACCGCATAGGGGAGCAGATCAGCGAGCGGGATTCCGTAGAACTCCTGTCCGTCGACCGCGTAGTGAGCGGTCACACTGCCGAGCAGGATCTGGAGGCCGAACAGGGCCACCGCCACCAGGAAATATTTGCCGGTCGCCTTCTGTGACGGCGTCAACTGCAACTGGAACAGGGGATCCCGGGCCGGCATTTCCGGCAAGGGCTCATGTTTCAGGGTGGCGTGGTACCAGACCAGCGCGCCGACTCCGGCGATCATGAGCAGGATACTGAACAGGGACCAGCCGAGAATGCCCGCAGACGGCGTATTGCCGACCAGCGGCTCATAGGGCCAGTTGCTGGTGTAGCTCAAATCTTCCCCCGGACGGTCGGTGGCCGTCGCCCAGGTGCTCCAGAACAGGAAACCGCTGAGCAGAAACCGGTTTTCCGCGGAAGGTATGGGATTTTCCTTGATACCGTAGGACTCCCTCAAGGGCTGGTATTCAAGATTGTCACTGAATACCCGGTCATAGTGATCCTGCAATTCCTTGAGGATCGTCTCCCGCTCGGCCGGCAAGGTGATGGTACCCGTCGCCGGATCATAGGTGTTTTTCCGGATCAACTTGCGCATATGCACCTGGACGCCGGCCTGTCGGGCTTCGTCAAGGGCATCATAGGCCTGACCGTGTTCACGCTCGGCGAATATGTCGAGCAGGGCCAGGGCTTCCCGGTGCAGCCAATCGGCGTTCCAGTCGGGCGCCAGCAGACTGCCGTGACCCCAGATGGAACCGGTCTGATGACCGCCCATGGAGCGCCAGACCAGCTGGCCGTCTTCAATTTGTTCCCGGGTATAAAGGACATCACCGGATGCTCCCACGACCCGTTCCGGTACCGGCGGCGCCGCCTGGTAAATGCTGCTGCCCAGAGATCCGAGGATCCCGAATGAGACAACGCAAACCACTGCGAGAGCCAGCCATATTTTATTTTCTTTGCTCATGCTTGATTTCCTGTTTGGGATGTAACGCACCCAGCATGTAGCAATTATGATGCCAACTTTTCAAGCGATTGAAAAATATAGGTTTTATTCTGAAATGCAGGAAATGTTATCAGATTGATTCGCGGTCGCTGTTATCGAATTGTTAACGTGTGCCGATTTGATAACGGCCTCTGGGCCTAGTCCAGGATGTCCAGCCGTTTTGCCAGCCGGTGCAGATTACTGCGGTGTAACTGCAGCGCGTCCGCCGCCCGTGCCCAGACGCCGTCGTTGGTTTCGAGGGCCTCCCGGATCAGACGCCGCTGGTACTCGGCCACTGCCTCATTGAACGGCAGATCCGTAGCGGGCAAGGTTCCGGGCCGGATCGAAGAGGATTCCGATGACGGCTCTGAAAGATCCAGATCGCGGGTGCCTATCACCGGGGGCTCGGCGCCGCGCCGGGCCGCCTTGAGGCTGGCCCGTAAAACCAGGTGCTCCAGTTCCCGGACATTGCCGGGCCAGTCGTAACCGGCCAGGGCACTCATGGCATCGCCGCCAATAGACAGATCCTGAATACCGAGTTTCTGGCGGGCGTCTTCCAGGAAACGTTCGGCCAGGAGCGGGATATCGTCGAGGCGGTCCCGAAGCGCCGGCACCTGGACCGGATAGACACACAGGCGATGGTAGAGATCCTCGCGAAAGTTGCCCTCCTCGACTTCCTGCTTCAGATCCCGGTTGGTCGCCGCAATGATGCGCACGTCCACCTTGACCTCCCGGTCGGAGCCGACCCGCTGGATCTCGCCGGACTGCAGGGTGCGCAGCAGCTTGGCTTGCAGGCCGAGAGGCAACTCGCCGATTTCATCGAGAAACAGGGTGCCGCCGTCGGCGAGCTCGAATTTGCCGGCGCGGTTCGCATGGGCGCCGGTGAAGGCACCCTTGGTGTGGCCGAAAAGCTCACTTTCGGCAACGGACTCCGGCAAGGCCGCACAGTTGAGATGCACCATGGCCTGCCGGGATCGGCGGGACAACTGGTGCAGGCTTTTCGCGACCAGCTCCTTGCCGGTGCCGGTTTCGCCGGTGATCAGCACCGACAGATCGGACGAGGCGACCATCTGGATCTCGTTTTTCAAAGCCTTCATCGCGGTGCTGTCGCCAAGCATTTCGTACTTGCCGCCAATGGCTTCCCGCATCATCTCCCGGGCAAGCCGGCGATCATGGCGGGACTTCTTCTCCAGAGCTTCAATCATGGAGGCGGTCCGCAGGGTCGCGGCGGCGAGGGCTGCAAAGGTCGCCACGGTAATGTCATCGATTTTGTCGAACGCCGTCTCGGTCAGGGAATCCAGGGTCAGCACGCCGATCAGGTTGTCCTCGACATAGAGACTGCAGCCCATGCAGGCGTGCACATCCAGGCTGCCGCCATGGTCGGCGAGCAGCAGGCCGTCAAACGGGTCGGGGAGCGGCGTATCGAGAGGAAAGCGGACCGGTTTGCGGGACTCCAGAATCGCTTTCAGGCGGGGATGTCTGGCCGGCTCGAATGATCTGTTCATGACCTCCGGCACCATGCCGTCGACCGCAACGGGCACCAATTGGCCCTGCTCCAGTTTCAACAGCGCGCTGGCGTCGCAGGGCAGCACCTTGTTGATCGCTTCGATCAATCGCCGGTAGTGGGTACCCCGCGGCAAGCTGGTCGAAAGGTCCAGCGCTATCTGCAGAAGGGCTTGATCTATGGCGGCGTGCAGGGGCATCAAACAGACTCGGTAAATCGGTGGCGGCGCCAATCCTACCATGGTTGTCAGTTTGATAACAATGCGCGACTCGGCTTTATCAGTCTGATAACGCCCCCCCCGACAGAAATTGAAATTCACTGTAAATACAGTTACTTGAAAAGTTGGCCCGATGTTTGCTTATAACAAGGCAAATGTTTTATCGCCCGACCGGCAACCGGAGTTTGACCATGAACCCAGGCCCAGAATTTAACGCCGAGCTGTTGAGCCGCTACGATCGGCCCGCTCCCCGCTATACGTCCTACCCGACTGCGCCCCGCTTCGATGATGCCTTTACCGTGGATGACTGGCGCGCCGCCCTCGAGAGCCGTCCGGACCCGGCCCGGCCGCTGTCCCTGTATTTCCATATCCCCTTTTGCCGATCACTGTGTTTCTACTGCGCCTGCAACAAGATCATTACGCCCAACCATGAGCGCTCCCTCCCCTATCTGGACGCCATCTTCCGGGAGCTGGAACTGGTCGCAGCGGAACTGCCGGAGCACGGCCGTAAAGTCAGCCAGATCCATCTGGGCGGCGGTACCCCGACCTTCCTGTCGGGCGGGCAACTGGCCGATTTGATGGCCAACATCCGACGTCACTTCGATCTGGCGGAAGACGGCGAATACTCCATTGAAATCGATCCCCGGGCCTGCTCGGTCGAGACCATCGAACGGCTGGCGGAGCTCGGCTTCAATCGCATGAGCTTCGGGGTCCAGGATTTTGATCCGCAAGTGCAAAAGGCCGTCAACCGTATCCAGTCGCCGGCGGAAACCTTCGCCCAGATTGATGCCGCCCGCGCCCATGGCGTCGAATCCATCAATCTCGATCTGATTTACGGCCTGCCCCTGCAGAATCGTCATTCCTTCGCCCGGACCCTGGATACGGTCATCGAACAGCGCCCCGATCGGGTCGCGGTTTACAGCTATGCCCATCTCCCGGAGATGTTCCGGGCCCAGCGACAGATCGAGAAGCACCAGTTGCCGAGCGCCAGCGAAAAACTGGCACTGCTGGAGCTGGCCATCAAACGCTTCCTCGAAGCGGGCTACGAATATATCGGCATGGATCATTTCGCGCTGCCGGACGATGAGCTGGCTATCGCCCGGCGCGACGGCAGTCTGCAGCGTAACTTTCAGGGCTACTCCACCCAGAGTCAGTGCGACATGCTCGGCTTCGGCATCACTTCCATCGGCCGGGTCGGCGACAGCTACTATCAGAACATCAAGACGGAAAAGGAATACCTGGAGCTGATCGAGAAGGGCGAGCTGCCGATTGCCAAGGGCTATAGCCTGGTGCGGGATGATCGGATCCGGTCGGAAGTCATCATGACCCTGATGTGCCAGGGCGAACTCGACATCATCGATTTCGAGTCCCGGACCGGGATCACCTTCTATGGCTATTTCGAGAAGGCCCTGCCCCGGCTGCTGACATTTTGTGAGGATGGCCTGGTCGAACTTGGCGATCGCAAAATCACTATCACGCCCCGTGGCCAGCTCCTGCTGCGCAATATTTGCCAGTTGTTTGATGCCTATCACAAGCCGCAAGTCGAACGGACCATTATCCAGTCGAAAGCGATTTGAGGGCCAGCGGCCGCAATACACCACGAACAAGAGAGTCCCATGTATCTGCTAGTCAAGAATATTCATGTCACCACCGCGGTGATCAGTCTGAGCCTGTTCCTGTTGCGCGCCTATTGGTTACGCACCGACTCCCGCCTGTTCCGGTCGGTCTGGGTCAAGGTACTTCCCCATGCCAATGACACCATTTTGCTGACCTGTGCCCTGTTCCTGCTCCACACCCTGCACCTTTCACCCGTAGGTCAGCCCTGGATTGCCGCCAAGCTGCTGGCGCTGGTGGCTTACATCGGCGTCGGCGCCGTGGCCTTGCGCAGCTCCGGTACCTCCCGGCGACAACTGGTGAGCACCCTCGTGGCGAGCGCCATATTCGTCTATATCGCCGGCGTCGCCGTGGCCCATCATCCCGCCTCCTGGTGGCTGCTCATCTGATCAGCCGCCGTATCCCGCCGTATGCGCGGGAGAGACCGGCCGGGAGCCTCCCGGACACCACTTTTTTGATATCGGTCAATACGCCTGACGGCAATTATCACTAAGGTGTAGCGATTATTCGGGGGAGACTTGATGAGTACAGATTTTCTGGCGCCCTATTTCCTCGGGCCCTACGGCGAAAACAACGATGTCTTTGAAAAGATCCTCGTGGAGCTGACCCGGGACCATGTCTACTGGCGCCGGAACATTCACCCGGAAGACGTGCCACCGATTTCCACCTTCGCGTCCCACGACCCCGACTATCAGTCAGCCATTGCCAAAACCCGGCTGGAGCTGCACAAATTAACCGCCGAGCTGAAGAAATCCGTGCCCTTCTTCAGTCCCCATTACATCGGGCACATGTGCTCCGATCTGTTTCTGCCCGGCCTGATTGCGCAGATGGTCACCACCCTGTACAACCCCAACAACGTCTCCTTCGAGGCGGCAACGGTGACCGTCAATCTCGAGCTGGAGGTCGGACTCCAGTTCGCCCGTATGTTCGGCTTCAATACGGATCCGGACCAGTTTCCCTGTGCCTGGGGCCACCTGACGTCAGGCGGCACTGTTGCCAACTATGAAAGTCTGTGGAATTTCCGCGCCGCCAAGTTCTACCCGCTCGCACTCGCGGAAGCGCTGCGGGATTTTGACTTTGAACTGCCCGTAAGCAGCATCCTGGAGCAGCCGTTGACGGAGACCTGCGGCTGGAAACTCAGCAACCTCTCGATTGACGAGGTCCTGGCTCTTCGCTCGGAAACCCTCGG
>JASBTO010000144.1 GCA_030148365.1 Kangiellaceae bacterium | reverse complement strand
TGATGCCCTCCTCCGCCAAATCCTTTGCAAGGCTCATGGACACGGCATTCAGGGCGGCTTTCGAAGACCGATAAATATAAGACTTGCCCGATTGATTGTCGGCGATGCTGCCCATTTTGCTGGACATATTGGCGATGGTCTTGCCCTGTCCTTTTTTAATAGACGGCAACAACGCCTGCGCCATCATCATGGGGGCGATGGTGTTGGCCGTGAAAACCTTGTGCCAGTTATCAGGATCAACATTGCCAATCTGTTGATTGGAGTGACCGGAAATCCCGGCGTTGTTGATCAGCAGATCAACAGGCTGCGCGGACAGGTCTTCGCCGAGCGCGGCCACGGCGTCAAAATTGTCGACGTCCAGTGCCCGTACTTCGCAGTTCCGGCCCTTCGCCAGAGACTGCAATTCTTCGGCCTGGTCTGGCTTGCGGCAGCAGGCGATGACCTGCCAGTCATCGTCGAGATATTGCCGAACATATTCCAGGCCAATGCCGCGATTGGCGCCAGTAATTACAAGAGTCGGGGTCATGGGATCACCTTGGCTGCACGATAAAGAGCCTGTCATGATACGCGAGAGATCGGGGGGGTGTTCAAGTGGCGAGCATGGTCGGCGGCATCATCGGGTTATTGTTCAGGCAGTTCCGGGTCCGCTTTTTTGCGGGCCGCTTTATTTTTTTTACGGCGAAGCTGAAAGAAAGTGGTCAGTAATTGCCCGCAATCTTCGGCAAGAATACCCGGCGTGACTTCGCAGCGATGATTCAGCCGCGAGTCCTCCAGCAGATTCATCAGAGAGCCGGCAGCGCCGGTGCGGGGATCGGCGGCACCATAGACTACCCGGGCCACCCGGGCGTGCACCAGCGCCATCGCGCACATGGCGCAGGGCTCAAGGGTGACATAGAGAGTGGTACCTGGCAGCCGGTAGTTGTCCGCCGCTTTGGCGCCGGCCCGCAAGGCGCGGATTTCCGCATGGGCGGTCGGATCCACTGCCCCGATGGGGTGGTTCCAGCCCTCGCCAATCACCTCGCCATTTCGTACCAGCACGGCGCCGACGGGCACTTCGCCTTCGGCTTCGGCGCGTCGGGCCAGCTCCAGGGCGCGGGCCATAAAATCTTGATCAAAAGCTTCGTCCCTCACGATCTCCGTCCTGTTGCCTCAATATTGCGGGCAGTCTCCGTCAAGACAAATCCGGACATTGCGCAGAGCTGTTTTTAGCCCAGTCCTTCACAGCGCCCACAATATTCTGGTAAGGGGCACCGGGAGCATAATAAAAGTTAATATACGTCGATTCGGCTTTTGCTTTCAGGTCGGCAACCAACATATACATGCCGTCTTGCGGTGCGCCGGGAACGCTGCCACTCGTTTCCCTGACTTTGACGAATAGCACCTGCCGACCCTCGGGCGTGTTTTCTACCCCGGCTTTAAAAAGCACCTCGCTGCGCGATGTGAGCATGCCTTCCTGCAAGCGACTTCGTACCACTTTGCCATTGATGCACTGCTGCGCCAAGGCCCCAAGATCATCCGCCACCAGATCGCGGCTACGGTTAATCTCAACCGACCCGGACTTCTTGAGACCGTCGACGAAAAGATTACCGCCTTTCTTGAACGCCGCAATGTACTCATCTGGATTATTGGCATAACCACCCATGGCACATGCGGTGAGCAGTAAAGCAAATGTCAAATAGATACCTTTCCTCATGGCAAGCCTCCCCTCGTTTTTTGGTTTGACAGGCATTCAAAGTGATGCCGTTTGTTAGATTACCGATGAACCCTGATTTTACCTTCTCCGGCCAGACACTTCACGCCCAGTCATGGCACCCGGGTCTGGGAGCCGATCAGGGCCCGTCGCCGTGCCCTGTACGACCCTACTCCCACTCGATCGTGGCGGGCGGTTTGCTGGAGATATCGTAGGTTATCCGGGAAATACCGTCGACTTCATTGATGATGCGGTTACTGACGGTTTCCAGGAATTCGTAGGGCAAGGGGGCCCAGCGGGCGGTCATGAAATCGATGGTTTCCACCGCCCGGATCGCGACCACATAGTCATATTTGCGGGCATCGCCCATGACGCCGACGGACTTGACCGGCAGGAACACGGTGAAGGCCTGGCTGACCTTCTGGTAGA
>JASBTO010000176.1 GCA_030148365.1 Kangiellaceae bacterium | reverse complement strand
CAACACCAAATACTGCTCACGGGGGACAGGTTTCAGCGCCCGGTCGCAGTCGCAAGTTCCTGAACCTCAGAGCCAACCTGCCAAGAGAACACCTTTAATATGACTACGCCGCGAAAATCGCGGCGTAGTCATGATGGGCAGGCATTGGGTTCCCGGTCAGTAGGCGGCCGGATCGGAGGCATGGACTACCGGCACTGTCACGGTGATAACACCTCCGTCAATCAGGTCGGCCGACAGGCTGATGGAGGCATCGCCTCCGGTACCGCCGCTGGCGCTGGCACAGGATGAGCCGGCGGTTGCCGCACAACTCCAGGGTCCATTCAGGGTGACACCGGCCGGCAGGTTATCGGCGATAACTGCGCCGGAGACGGGATCGGGACCATTGTTGGTGACGGTGATGGTATAGCTGCTGGTGGCGCCCGGCGTGTACCGGCTCGCGGCGTCGCTTTTGGTCACTGAAAGATCGGCACTCGAGGTAATGGTCAGCGAGTGGCTGTCCCCGGCTTCGACATCAATGTTCTGTCCCTGAGGCTGGTAGCGGGCATTGACGGTGTTGACGAGGGGGTTGGCGACGCCGGCGGGTACCGTGTAGTCGGAGGTAAAGCTGCATCCGGCGCCGGACGCGAGCGTCTGGCAGCCGCCGGCCTGGGCCGTCGCCGTCAGGTCGCCGATGACGTCGTCGAGGATCTGGTCAAGGATCAGATCGGGAGTGTCGCCGGAACTGCCGTTGGCGAGGCTGAAGGTGTAGGTCACGACATCCGAGACAAAAGAGCTGGCTTTGGCTGATTTGGTCATCGTGAGAGCCGGCTGCACCAGGTTCACCGTATGACTGTCCGCGCCCGAGACGACCAGGCCATTCGGGTATTGGAAGGAGGCGGTGACCTGATTGGTCAGGGGATCCGGGTCCGTGGCTGTCACCACATAGTCGACGCTGAAGCTGCAACTGCTTTCTGCGCTAATGCTGTCGCAACCGGCGGCGATGGCCGCATCCCGGGTGGCGTTGGCGGTTTGCCCGTCCACGAGGGGGTCGCTGATCGAGTCGAGAGTAATGGGCAGCACGGCATCATTGGTCAGGGTGATGTCGAAGCTGATGGTCTCTCCGGGCGCGGCGTTGGCCGGTCCCGTCTTGGCGACGCTCATTTCCAGCAGGCAGGACTGGAAATTCTCGATTTGGGTATAGTCCTTCAGTTGCGCCGTTTGCGACGTCGAGGAGCGGGTTTCGATGAGGATTGATGTGGTGCAACCGGTCGGCAGGCCCAGGTTCCGGTACAAGGCGGAGACGTTAATCCCGGCTTCGAAGTAGCGGCCCTTGTCAACCGTGGCCAGCCAGGGCGTGGTAATCGCGGCGGTATTGGCAATGCCGCACAAAACGCCCCCGGCGCCGTTACAGGTAACGCCGGTAGCAAAGGTGGTCAGCTGGGTGCCGCTCCAGTGATCCGCTCGCACGGTCACAGTACCGTTGGCTGCGATTTCGGCCTGGACCAGAATGTCGCCGGCCAGATGGGCGCCGCCCCATGTGCCGCCCCCCTGGGGAGCAATCGCCGGGTCCTGCAACAGCCAGAAGCTGAGGGAAATGGTGCCGCCGCTGGGCACCACATCCGAGCCCATGTAGACGATATAGTCGTTGGTCAGGGTCGTGGCGGTCGGCAAGCCCCGGTAGACATAACCGGCGGCATAACCGTGGTGAATGTCATTTTTGGTGTTGACGTTCCCCGAGGTATGCTGCCAACTGCTGATATTCTCATCGTCCTTGCTGCCGCCGCCGGTAAAAATGGAAATATCAAAATTATCCGTGGTCCCGATGTCGTCAATGAGAAAGCGTTGCTCGCTGGCAACGCCGGAAGCGCCGCTGTAAATGGTATTGAAATCGTCCCCGACCTGGGCGCCCGAATCGGCGGTGTTGCCGTCGAGTTCGAAGAGGTCCAGATCGTCGACCGCAAAAGCCGCGGGAGTTACCCACAGCAGTGCGCCTGCCAACCCCAAACAGAATCCTGCGGGCCTGACCCACTGCCCAACCAGAGAACCCAACATTGCAAATACCCCCGCATGCAAAAAATCCGCGCTCGTGCTCCGGCACAGGTGGATTTTTAATCAATAAAGCTTCCCAAAAATCACGTAAATCTTGCGCCGGCACCTGATCGGGTCTGAAATGCCCGGTTACCGGTACTGGCTATTACTGTTATTACCCGCAGATTATTGAAACTGGCCGGATTACACAAGGTCCTTTTGAAATATTTTGCTTTGTAAATCCGGCGCCACAGGAATCTGTTGGCTCACCGGCAGGTCCCTCGGTGGCACCGAACCCCGCAATGACCACAACTCGAAACCCGGGCGCACGGCATGGGTTACTTGCGCGCCAATATTGTTACAATGCGCTATTTTCAGCTTCGGGAAATCAACTTGCGTATCGGACACGGCTTTGACGTTCACAAATTCGGTGGCAACGCGCCGCTGGTTCTCGGCGGCGTGGAATTCCCGGGTGAGCCCGGCTTGCTGGCCCACTCCGATGGCGACGTGGTTCTGCATGCGCTGTGCGATGCCTTGCTGGGCGCGGCCGGTCTGGGCGATATCGGTCATCACTTTCCCGATACGGACGCGAAGTGGGCCGGCGCCGACAGTCGTGGCCTGCTCGGCAAGGTGATGGCGCAACTGACGATGCAGGGCTGGCAACTCGGTAACGCTGATATCACCATCATTGCGCAAAGGCCGAAAATGGCGCCGGCCATTCCGGCCATGGCTGCGGCGATTGCCGAAGATTGCCGGGTGAAACCGGACGCCATCAACGTCAAGGCCACCACCACTGAGGGACTCGGGTATATCGGCCGCGAGGAAGGTATTGCCGTGCATGCGGTGGTGTTGTTGCAGGCGGCGGCCTGATGGATTTTGAAGAACTGATCGCGGGCTGGCGGCACGGCCAGGGTAAACCCGGGGCCCGTGCCCGCTTCAAGCAGTGCCCGGAAGACTTCCGGGTCGGGGAGCAGCTTCGTTTTGCGCCGGAAGGCGAGGGCGACCATCAATATCTGCACATTGAGAAAACCAACGCCAACACTGAATGGCTGGCCCGGCAACTGGCGCGCTTCGCCGGGATCCGGGCGGGGGAGGTCGGATATGCGGGGCGCAAGGACCGGGCCGCAGTGACCTGCCAATGGTTCAGTCTGCATTTGCCGGGCGGTCGCTCGCCGGACTGGCAGGCGTTCGAGCTCGACGGCGTCAGGATTCTGGAGATTACCCGCCACCCGCGTAAACTGCGGATCGGTGCGGTCCGGGAGAATCAATTCGTTATCCGGCTCCGGAACTTGACCGGCGATCCGGCGGCTCTGGAAGCGCGCCTGCAATTGATTGCCGAGCGGGGCTTTCCCAATTATTTCGGCGAGCAGCGTTTTGGCCGGGACGGCGCCAACCTGGAGGGCGCCCGGGAAATGCTGGAAGCGGGGCGCAAGGTCCGCGACCGCAACCGGCGCAGTCTGTTCTTGTCCGCGGCCCGCTCCTGCATGTTCAATGAAGTCCTTTCAGCCCGTATCGGCGCGAACACCTGGCAGCAGCCGTTGCCCGGCGAGCCCTTGCAGCTCGACGGCTCGGAAAAATGGTTTGTCGATGACGGCATGGACGATAATCTGACGGCAAGGATCAGGGATTTTGATCTGCACCCCACCGGACCCCTGCCGGGACGAGGGGTGACGGCGATGGCTGATGCGGCGGATTTCGAGGCCCGGGTGCTGGCACCTTTTGAGGGCTGGATCCGGCAATTGGAGGCGCTTGGTCTGAAGGCGGAGCGGCGTCCACTGAGGGTCCGCCCAGCGGAGCTGACCGTGACCCGGGAGCAGCCTGATCAGCTGCTACTAAGATTCAGCCTGCCGAAAGGCGCCTTCGCGACCAGCCTGTTGCGTGAAGCGGTCAACCTGGAGTCATGACCCCATGAAAATATTGCTAAGTAACGACGATGGCTACTTTGCGCCGGGCCTGATCTGTCTCGCCGAAGCCCTGGAGTCCACCTGTGATCTGACCGTAGTGGCCCCGGACCGCAACTGCAGCGGTGCCAGCAGTTCGCTGACTCTCGACAATCCGATCCGCTACAAGCAGACTGAGCGGGGTTTCTATTCCGTAACCGGTACGCCGACGGACTGCGTGCATCTGGGCAGTCACCGGATCATGGATGGGCCGCCGGATATGGTCGTGGCAGGCATCAATACCGGCGCAAATCTCGGCGATGACGTGCTTTACTCCGGCACGGTCGCCGCCGCGATGGAAGGGCGTTTTCTCGGATTTACCGCAATCGCTGTTTCCCTGGTCGGTAATAATTGTGTACATTATCCGACAGCGGCACAGGTGGTACTTCGGCTGATTGAGCAACTCAGAAAAATACCGATGGAATCCAATCGGGTACTCAACGTCAA
>JASBTO010000137.1 GCA_030148365.1 Kangiellaceae bacterium | reverse complement strand
AGTCCTCCCAGGTTGCGGAAAAATCGGTAGAGATCGCCAAGAAAGGCGGCGCGGTAGTGAGAAATACCATTAGCGGTATGGACACTATTCGTGAGCAGATCCAGGAAACCTCCAAGCGAATCAAGCGTCTCGGTGAATCATCCCAGGAAATCGGTAACATCGTATCCCTGATTAACGACATCTCCGATCAGACCAACATTCTCGCTCTGAACGCGGCTATTCAGGCGTCGGCCGCCGGCGAAGCCGGTCGAGGTTTCGCGGTTGTTGCGGATGAGGTTCAGCGCCTCGCGGAGCGTTCCGGTAACGCGACCAAGCAGATTGAAGCGCTGGTCAAAACCATTCAGACCGATACCAACGAAGCGGTCATCTCGATGGAAGACACCACCACCGAAGTGGTCCGGGGTGCTGCCCTGACCCAGGATGCGGGTGTTGCCCTGGAAGAGATTGAGCACGTATCAACCCATCTCGCGGACCTGATTCAGAACATCTCCAACGCGGCACGTCAGCAAGCGGCTTCCGCGGGTCATGTTTCCAATACGATGAACGTCATTCAGGAAATTACCAGCCAGACGTCGGAAGGTACTGAAGAGACCGCACAGGCGATTGGCAAGATGGCCGAGTTGGCGGAAGAACTGCGCCAGACTGTTGCCGGATTCAAGCTGTCCAACGAAGACAAGGGCGCGGTTGAAGCCGATGACTATTACGAAGAGATGGGGGAGGAGTTACGTCGCGAAGCGGTGTAACTCATTGAGGCAGTGACATTATGCTGAGCCGGCTGCCGGATTTGCCCGGCGAAGAGTTTGGCCGGTGGCAGAAACTGATCCAGAAATACTCCGGGATCTGGATCCCGGAGCACCGAAAGACTTTTCTGCAGACCAGTCTGCTGCGAAGAATAAGAGCGCACAAGCTGGCGGATTACGCCAGCTACTACAACAAGTTGCAAAATGGTGCCTGGGGTTCTTTGGAATGGTTTTACCTGATCGATCACCTGACGGTCCATGAAACCAGTTTTGTCCGGCACGGGCCCTCTTTTGACCTGGTCAAAAGATTTTCCGAAGCCAGGATTTCCGAAGCCCTGAAGCGCGAAAGCGACTGCAAGATCCAGGTCTGGAGCGTGGGTTGCTCAACCGGCGAAGAAGCCTACAGCCTCGCCCTGATTCTGGAAAACCTGGACAAACAAGAGCTCCGCAGAGCCGGTTTGGGTTTTTACTACGGAGTCACCGGACTGGATATCAGCCTGCCGGCATTACAGCAGGCTCGAGAGGGGGTGTTTGAAGCGCGCAAACTCAGCGCCCTGGCGCCGAGACTGGTAAGCGAATGTTTTGAGAAGGTGTCCGACAGCGAGTACCGGATTAAAGAAGAGTTTCGGAAACGAACCTGCTTTGTCCGCGGAAATCTGAAGGAACTCAGGCAAGCGCCCAGACATAATTACGATATTATTTTTTGTCAGAACGTATTGATATATTTCCAGCCTCAGACCCGTGTAAAAATTCTGGATGAGCTGGTAGCGAGATTACTGCCTGAAGGCATTCTGGTATTGGGGCCGGGGGAAGTTACCGACTGGAAACACCCGGATCTTGTAAGAGTCGATGATAAATACTGTCTGGCGTATCAGCGAAGAGTCTGATAACGAACGAAAGTATGTGGAGCAGGCATGGCCGAAAATCACGATAAAGTCGCCCTTAACTGGGTGAAGTCTGAAGTCGAGCAAACCCTGTCGCAGGCGCAAAATGCGATCAAGTCCTTTGCAGAAAACGAAGCGGACGTAACTCAAATTCATTTTTGCGTAAATTGTCTGCACCAGGTTGCCGGCACTATGCAGATGCTCGAGTTTTACGCGGCCGCCATGCTCGCTGAAGAAATGGAGGCAGTCGCAACCGCCCTTGGCGAAGACGAAGTCATTTCCCGTGAGCAAAGCTTTGAGGTTCTGCTCTCCGCCATCCAGCAATTCCAGAGTTATCTTGCCCGATACGGCAGTGGTGCCGCCGAGCAGCCCATGCTCCTGCTGCCCATCCTCAATGATCTTCGCACCTGTCGGAAAGAAGATTTGTTGTCCGCCGGTACTATCTTTACACCGCGCACGGAAGGTGTGGAAACACCGGCCCTCGAACCCCTGCTCGGCGCTTCGGATGAAAAGCCCCAGCTCAAGCATATTCGCCAGCAGTACCAGCAGGGTCTGGTGCAGTTACTGCGCAGCGACGATGGCATGGCAGGTGTCGACCAGATCCGCCAGGCGGTTGTAAAGCTCCGATTTTTTACCGACGACAAAGCTTTGTCCCGCCTGTGGTGGGTCGCGGAAGGTTTCGTCAGCACGCTTGATGAGGAAGAGCAGTACAAAAACGTGGCCGTGCAGGGTCTGCTGGGCCAGATTGATCGCCTCATGCGCACGCTCTCCAAGGGCGAAGAAATCGATGACGGTGTTCGCGAAGACTTGTTGAAAAATCTGCTGTATTACGTTGCCAAGTCCGAATCCGAGGCACCGTTGGTCAAGCAAATCAGAAACGGTTTCGGTCTGGTGGACTCTCTGCCGACGGACAAGGAACTGGAAGTTGAGCGACAAGCGCTGAAAGGTCCGGATGCGGAAAGCGTCAGACTGGTCGTGGTTGCGCTCAAGGAAGAAATTGCGGGTATCAAGGACTCTCTGGATATCCACCTTCGTTCCGGTGCCACCGAAGCGGAATCAGTCGAGGAGCTTGCCGTCTCTCTGCAACGTCTCGCCGATACGCTGGTGATGCTGGGCCTTGGACGCGAGCGGCAAATGGTGCTTGCCCAGATTGGCGAACTCCGGAGTATCCGCGACGATAACCTGGAACCGGAAGAAGTCATGTTGGGTGTCGCCCAGGCGCTGCTCGAAATCGAAGCCGTACTCGATGACATGAAGCCCGGCCGGATCAGTCAGGAAGACGACGGCGAGCGGGAGCTCCCGCAACTCAAAGATGCCAAGTATCAGTTTGTGCGTGAATGTCGCAACAAGCTGCAACACATCAAGGAAGTAGTCAGCGATTACTACCGAACCCGGGATGCCGACGGCGCTATCAGTGAGTTGCCGGAGCAATTGCGGGAAATGGAGAGGGGACTGAAGTTTATCGGGTTTGACCGTCTGGCCCTGACCGTCGGCGAGCTCTGCAAATTCAAGGAGCAGCTGCTCAGTGGCCCCTGGGCATTGTCCGACTCACAGCAGATCCTGCTGGCGGATGCTATCAGCAGTATCGATTATTATCTCGAGGGTATGCAGACCAGCGAACTCTCCGGTTTGCCGTCGGTCATGGTTCGGGCGGAAGAAAGTATCGTTGAACTTTACAACTCACTGCCCGACGAAGCCTCCTCCGGCGAGCAGGAAGATGCCGACAGCAATGCCGAGGCAGAAGCACCTGTCTCCGACAGCCAAACTGAAATGCCGGACGCCGAGGCAGAAGAGGCGGTAATCGAGGCAGAAGACCAGGTAGCCAATACCGAGGAGCAACCGGCGGTCGAGTCTACCCGGGAAGTCGAGGTAGAGGACGAGCCGGAAGTGGACGATGAAATCCGGGAAATCTTTGTCGAGGAAGTCAACGAAGTCCTTGAAACGCTCAACGAAGAGTTGCCGAAATGGCGTCGTGGCGAAGACAGTGGTGAAGCTCTCGCCAGTGTCCGCCGAGCGTTCCACACCCTGAAAGGCAGTGGCCGCATGGTGGGCGCCAAAGTTATTGGCGAGACCGGCTGGGCGATTGAAAACATGCTCAACCGTCTGCTTGAAGGTGCGATTGACCAGGGCGCCGATCTGGAATCCTGTGTTGTCGACACGGTCGCAATCCTGCCGCAACTGGTTACCGAGTTTGCCGAAGGGCAACGCTCGACAATGCCGGCCGAGTTGGTAGCGCGAGCTGAGGCAGTCAGCCGCGGTGAAGATGTCAGCGCGTTGCAAACCGGCGCGACTTCGGAGACACAAGCAAAAGCAGAATCTTTCGATGCAGCACTTGAAGAATCCGGCACCCCGGAAGTCGAAGACGAGGCCGTCTGGGAACTTGCCCCGGAGATGCTGGAGATATTCCGCACCGAAGCCGAAGGTCATATTTCGACTCTGGAAATTTTCGCCCAGCAACTCGGACAGGGTATCACCCGCTGTTCGGTGTCCGACCAGTTGCTGCGCTCATTGCATACCCTAAAAGGTGCGGCCCGGACCGCGCGCTTCGAGCAGGTCGCAGAATTGATCTCGCCGATGGAAAACTATTTCCAGGAACTCAAGGCCCGTCATCAGCTTGCCGACGAGCAGGACATGCAAATGCTGGGCGAGACCCAGTTCTATTTACGCGATGCCGTGTCGGAGCAGCCCATGCCGGCGGCAGAGCTGGATGCGCGCTTCGCGCATTTGAGCAGGGTTCTCGATCAGCGGCAGAAATTGCTGCATGAAGCGCCGATCAGCCACGTCGACGAGTCTGCAAGGGACGCATCGGATTTGCTGCCGTTCCTGGAGGCTACCGGCCAGATACTTGATGCTCTGGCGGAAATTTCGGCAATCGACGAGTCAGACGATGTCCGTCTTGCCGCCATCCGCAGTCAGGCAAGCACCATCAGAAGCCTTGCCCAGAAAGCGGATCACCTGCATCTCGAGGAGATGGAAAACCTGTTGGCCGCCTTGTATCAATTCGCGGATCAACAGGAACTGGGTGCCGAGCCACAGGCCTACTGGCAACTGCTCAATAGCAGTGTCGCTCATGGTCAGGATCTGCTGAGCCGACTGGTTGCCAACCAGACTCTCGTAGTTGATGAAGAATTACTGGCGGGTATGGATAACTGGCAGCCCGCTGATGCGGTACCGGAAACAGCCGTAGAAGAAACTGCCGGTGAAGAGACTGCTGTCGAGGAACAGGCTACGCCGGAACAAACTGCTGAAGAATTAGCCGAGCCGGCTGAGCCGGGATCATCCGAAGAAGTAATGGTTGAGACGGATGGGCAAGCCGGGCAGGACACTGTCGAGGCAACCACAGAGACAGAAGAGACAGAAGAGACAGAAGAGACAGAGCCATCTGTCGATGAAGAGATTGTCGGCCTGTTCGTGGAAGAGGCGGAGGAGCTGATTGAAAGCGATGCCGATCTGATGCGGGTTTGGCACGAGAACCCGGATGATCTGAATACTGTCGCCGAACTGCAACGGAACCTGCACACCCTCAAGGGTAGTGCCCGCATGGCCGGGTTTGGAAGTATCGGCGATCTGGCGCACGAGATGGAAGAGCTGTATAGCGCCATTGCCCACAAGATGCTCGACGCCACGCCGGACGCCATTGCGCTTGCCGAGCGAGCCCAGGATCGGCTGCTGGAAATGTTCGCCCACTACCGGGATCCGGAAAAAATGCCCGATGGCAATGCGCTTATCGAGGAATTGCAGGCCTACATTCACGACTCCCGCGATACCGTCGAAGCTGGCGAAGCCGAGCCGGTCATCGATACCAGCAAGCAAATCGAGGATCACGAGAGTCTCGATATTTTCCTGGCCGAGGGGCAGGACATTCTCGCCGAAATGAAAGCTGGCATGGCGGTTCTGGTCGAGGATCACCAGCACGAAGAAAGTCTTCGCGAGCTTGCCCGGCAAATGCAGGAACTGCACAAGGGTGCCGAATTCGCAGGACTGGAAAGCCTGGCGACACTCGCCACCAAAATGCAGCACCTGTTGACGCGGATTGCCGACCAGCCCGAGCTGGTGACTGAAGAGTTGATTGGCCTGACCCAAACCGGGATTTCGGAAGTCTCCGGAATTCTGGATGAAGCGGCCGAAGTCCGGACCCAGAGCGTACCCGAACAATTCCTGCGCCAGCTTGACGACGCGGAAGACGAGCTCGACAAGGCCACCGCAGCAATCGCCGGGGCCGCGAAAGAAGAGAAAACCGTTCACGAAGGCATGGTGCCGGTCAATGTTGTGCCCTTTATTCGCCGCAAGGGCGAGAAGGACGCGGAAGATTCGCAGGAAACCCGTCAGGACAGCGTCCGTATCGCAGCTGACGTACTCGACGGTCTGGTCAACCTGGCCAGCGAGGCGGCGGTTTACCGAGCCCGCCTCGAACAGCAAATGGGTGCCATGAGCTTCAATATCGAAGAGATGGAATCCACCGTCGATCGTCTCCGCGAACAGCTTCGCAAGCTGGAAATCGAAACCGAGGCCCAGGTACTTTACCGACGTGAGACTTCAGGTCTTGAACTGGATGATTTTGACCCGCTGGAAATGGATCGCTATACCCGCCAGCAGGAACTCGCTCGCTCCCTGTCCGAGGCCGCAAGTGACCTTATCAACCTCAAGGACGCACTGGCCGTACTGCTGAGTGAAACGGAGACCATCACTCTGCAACAGGGCCGCGCCGGCAGTGAACTGCAGGAGCGTCTGACCCGTACGCGGATGGTTCCCTTCTCCGGTGTTGAATCCCGTCTGCGACGTATGGTCCGCAAGATCAGCGACGAGCTGGGCAAAAAAGTCGACCTCAAAATTCACGCCGAAGGCGAGATGGATCGGACCGTACTCGAGCGCATGGTTGCCCCGATGGAGCACATGCTCAGAAACGCGATTGACCACGGTATTGAATCGGCAGAGGTTCGCAAGAAAGTTGGCAAGAAAGAAACCGGCCAAGTGGAAATCAATCTGTATCGACGCGGTGCAGACGTACTGATGGAAATTGCCGATGACGGCCGGGGTATCGATCTTGAGACCGTCCGCAAGCGCGCAGTCGAGCGGGAGCTTATCAGCGCCTCTCACAAGCCGACAAAGAAAGAAGCCCATCGCCTGATCCTGCAACCGGGTTTCAGTACCGCGGAAAAGGTCACCCAGATCTCCGGACGGGGTGTGGGTATGGACGTCGTCAACAGCGAGATTCTGCAGTTGGGCGGCCAGCTTGATATTGATTCCGAACTGGGCGAGGGTAGCCGCTTCAGCATCCGCCTGCCATTTACAGTCACGGCCAATCAGGCGCTGATGGTCAAGATCAAGGGTGAAATCTATGCCCTGCCGCTGACCGCCATCGCCGGCGTCAGCCGACTGGCACCGGACGAGATCACCGAAATCTACGAGGATTCCGAAAAGCGCGTACCTTACGCAGGCCAGGATTATCAGCTCCGCTATCTCGGTCAGCTGCTGGATCGAAACTCCGGGGTCTTCATCAACCAGACCGCCAGTCATTTGCCGGTACTGTTCCTGCAGGGCAAAGAGCGACTGGTTGCGGTTCAGGTCGACGAATTGCTCGGTAGCCGGGAAATCGTTGTGAAATCCATTGGTCGACAGTTGGCCACGGTACCCGGTCTTACGGGCGCGACCATTCTCGGTGACGGCAGCGTGGTTCTTATCCTTGATATGCCAACCCTGTCGCAGCGCTTTGAAGATTCCGTCGAGGACACTGGCGAGAAGGTGCAGGAAGTTTCCCAGCCGGAAATCAGCCTGGTGCCGACGGTCATGGTGGTCGATGACTCCATCACGGTGCGCAAGGTTACCGCCCGTCTGCTGCAGCGCAACGGCTACCAGGTCATGACGGCCAAAGACGGCGTCGACGCCGTGACCCAGTTGCACGACCGCATTCCGGATATCATGTTACTCGATATCGAAATGCCGCGGATGGATGGCTTCGAGCTTGCAACGGTTGTACGCCATGACGAGAAGTATGCTGATCTTCCGATTATCATGATTACTTCCCGGACCGGTCAGAAACACCGCGACCGTGCCGAAAGCATTGGCGTTGATCGCTATCTTGGCAAGCCCTTTGATGAAGAAGGGCTGCTGGAGTCTATCGAAGAATTATTGAGTGCCGAGAAAAATGCAGGTGCAGCCGGAAACGCCAGTGCTTGACGCACAAATCAATGTTCTGCACGGCTCAGCCATGACCAGAAAATTCATCAATCCCGAGCAGGGCCATCGCCGACTTTGGGTATTGGGAGCTTCCCTGGGCGGGCCGGCGGCCGTCAAAGAGTTTCTGGATAATCTGCCCGAGAATTTGCCGGAAACCTGTTTCCTGCTGGCCCAGCATATTGATGCAAACTTCATCAATTCGCTGCGTGAGATGCTCGATGGTCACGCCGGTCTGAAAGCGCAAGTTGTCAGCGGCCCCATGTCAATGCAGGCCGGCCATATTTATATCGTGCCGGTGCATCGCCGCCTGCGGATCCTGAGTAGTGGACTGCTGGCATTTGCCGAAGACAACTGGTCGGCTCCCTACTCGCCGAATATCGATCAGATCTTCACCGACGCCGCCACCGCTTTCGGCAACGAAGTCGGCGCCATTGTATTCAGCGGTATGGATGAGGATGGTGCCCAGGGTTGCGTCCGGCTTGCAGAAGCAGGGGCGCCGGTCTGGGTACAAAGTCCCGAGTCCTGCGGGGCTGACAGTATGCCCGGCGCCGTCATGGATCGGGTCAAGACCGATTTTTGCGGTTCGCCGGCAGAATTGGCGCAAAAATTTCACGAAGTCAGCACAAGCGCTGCCGCATCTTCAAACCAACAACCGGGAATTTCCAGCTGATGTCTGAATCCGCAAACGAAATCAACAGCTTCCTGTTACCCCTGGCCAACGGTGATCTGGTGATCCCCGATCAGTCGGTTTCCGAATTGCTGCCCTTTATGAACGTGGACACCCGGCCCGCCGAGGGAAAACCGACCTGGTTTGTCGGCTTGCTTAACTGGCGCGGCCAGAAAATACCCCTGCTGTCGCTGGAAGCCATGTCCGGCCCTGTGGATCTGAGTGAAATCCGTCGCAGTCGTATCGCGGTGATCACGACCCTAAACCAGAACGCCAGAATGGCCCATGTCGCCCTGCTGGTGACCGGTATTCCGCGCCTGATGCAGGTAACGCCGGATAATTGCACATTGACGTCCGACACCCCTGACAGCATCGGCGTAAAAGCTGTCGCCAGTCTCGAAGGCAAGGAAGTCATGATCCCGGATCTGGAAGTTCTCGAAAGCAAGGCACTCGACGCCGTAGCCTGAGCCTGGCGGGTGGCTTCGCAGTGGCCATCGCTATCGACTATTCGGTGCCCCGGCGGCGTCAGGTCGGCGGTAACCAGTGCCGCTTTCTAAAGGTTGTAGCCCGGATGGAAGGCAATGGAATCCGGGATCTGTCCGAAAGAAAAGCTGCTTGTTTATCCCAAATCCCCGTATTTTGCCTGCAGTAAACTGATTGCCACCAACGGCGCTGTTTCCGTGCGCAGGATCCTGGGTCCGAGAGTCACGCTTTCGGCGCCGGCTTCAATCAGTGTGTTGATTTCCTGCTCCGTCAGGCCGCCTTCCGGGCCGACAAAAAGACTGATGTCCTCCTTCCCGATCGAGCAGGCAGATAGCGATTGCGCTGCTTTCGGATCCAGTACGAGACCGGCGGGGAAAGGCTGACGGGACAGCAGTGCCGGAAAGTCTTCGGCGTCATGGATGATCGGCACCCGATTGCGGCCGCATTGCTCGCAAGCGCTGATCACGACCTTGCGCCAATGGTCGAGTTTTTTCTGCAGGCGCTCCGGCGGCAGACGCACGCCGCAGCGTTCGGTGAACAACGGCGTAATCTCAGAGACCCCCAGTTCAACGGCCTTCTGGATAACGAGATCCATCTTGTCGCCGCGGGAAATCCCTTGCCACAGATGGATGGGAAAAGGCGACTCCCGGGAATCCTTGTGGCTGTCCTTGATGTGTACCCGAACTGTGCGGCGATCCATGCCGGTGATGCTGGCGCCGTAAGCATGATCGTCGCCGTTGAACAGTTCCAGGGGCGCGCCGACTTTCAGACGCAATACCCGAATGATGTGATTGGCCGCACTGCCCTCCAGCGTGACTTCCGTCCCGGGATTCAATGCGGCATTGATATAAATCCGGTTAGTCCGCACCGGCGGTCGCCTTGTCGATACCCTGCCAGGCGATGTCCGCCAGCCAGTCAATCTGCTCGGGTGTGATCACGTAGGGGGGCATGAAGTAGACGACATTCGCGAGGGGTCGCAGCAAGGCACCTTTTGACATCGCGTACTCATAAACGCGCATGCCCCGTCGCTGCCGCCAGTCGTATTCTTCCCGCGTGCTTTTGTCCTTGCCCATTTCGGCCGCCAGGATCATGCCGGTCTGACGCACATCGATGACGTTGGGGTGGTCGGCAAGTTTGTCACCGGCGCGTTTGAGCGCGGCCACCAGGGTCTGATTGTTTTCGATCACCTTGTCGCTCTCGAAAATATCCAGGGTCGCCAGAGCGGCGGCGCAAGCTACCGGATTGCCGGTATAACTGTGGGAGTGCAGGAAGCCTTTCAGGGTCTCGTAGTCGTGATAGAAGGCTTCGTAAACCTCGTCCGTGGTGAGCACAGCGGACAAGGGCAGATAGCCGCCGGTGAGTGCCTTGGAGACACACATGAAGTCGGGACTGATGCCGGCATGTTCACTGGCGAAAAGTTTGCCGGTACGTCCGAAGCCGACGGCGATTTCATCCAGGATCAGATGGACGCCGAGCCGATCGCAACAAGCCCGCAGTTTTTCCAGGTACACCGGATGGTACATGCGCATGTTGCCGGCGCACTGCACCAGCGGCTCGACTATGACAGCCGCGACCTGCTTGTGGTTTTCCTCCAGCAAGGCTTCCATATGGATGAACTGGCGCAGGGAATAATCCCTCCAGGATTCACCCGGCTCCCGGTAGAAGCAATCGGGAGAGGGCGCCATCATGACGTCGAACAGCAGCGGCTTGAAGGTCGCCTTGTAGAGATCGACATCGCCGACGGACAGGGCGCCGATGGTTTCGCCGTGATAACCGTTTTTCAGGGCGACGAACTTTTGCTTCTCCGGTCGACCCCGATTCTGCCAGTACTGAAAACTCATCTTGAGGGCGATTTCCACCGCCGACGAGCCATTGTCGCCATAGAACACCTTGTTGAGCCCGGCCGGAGTAATGGCGCATAACCGCTCCGCCAGATCGATGCCGGGACCGTGGCTGAAGCCCGCGAATATGGCGTGTTCGAGCTGATCCAGTTGATCCTTGATCGCCTGATTGATGCGGGGGTTGGCGTGACCGAAAGCGTTGACCCACCAGGAACTGACGGCATCGAGATAGCGATTGCCTTCATAGTCTTCGAGCCATACGCCCTCACCCCGCTTGATGGGGATCAACGGATAACGCTCGTGGTCTTTCATCTGGCTGCACGGGTGCCACAGGTGGGCAAGATCGCGCTCTTTCAAATCGGGATTATGCATTTTCTTCCTGCTTGTCGATGGCGTAAAGATTGACGTCAATACCGAGGACACGGGTCTTGCCTTCGGGCACGCCGCCGAGTTTCTCCACCACCCGGATGGAGTTGCGATTCTCGGGATGGATCAGGCTGATTACCCTGTCCCGGCCCATGGTGGTAAAGGCTGCGTGCAAGGCTGCGCGGCCGCCCTCGGTCGCGTAGCCCTTGCCCCAGGATTGTCGGCCCAGGGTCCAGCCGATCTCGAAACCGGGCCAGCCTTCCGGATTGTAGAAGCCCAGCCGGCCGATGAAGTCGCCGGAGCTTTTTTCTTCCACGGCCCAGTGGCCATAGCCCCGTATTTGCCAGTGGCCGATATTGTAGGCCATGTGTCGCCAGGCCTCTTCGGGCGTATAGGGCTTGCCACCCAACCAGGTCATGACCTCCGGATCGGCGCAGATGGCGGCGTAGGATTCATAGTCATCGGGGCGCCACTGGCGAAGCAGCAGGCGTTCGGTTTCCAGCTGCGCAACTAGGGGTTTCATCATCAATTTTTCTCAGCGGTCTGGTTGTTATTGGTGCCGTCCCGATAACGCTCGAACCAGGCGAGGATATGGGCCACCTTGCTGATCAGGTTGCTGGGCCGGCGAGCGATCCCGTGGGGCGCGTCGGGGATCCGCACCATGGCGGTCTCCACCTTTTCGAGTTTCAGAGCCTGGTAGAACTGTTCGGTCTCGGAGATCGGCGTCCGGTAGTCAGCCTCGCCGGTCAGCAGCATGGTCGGCGTGGTGACGTTGGCGACTTTCGACAGGGGTGAGCGCTGCCAGTAGTGCATCGGATCTTCCCAGGGCTTGGCGGGGAACCAGTAATCGGTAAAGAAGGGGTAAAAGTCGGCGGTCAGCACGAAGCTGGTCCAGTTGATGACCGGTTTGGCAACCACCGCCGCGCTGAACCGGTCGGTGCTGCCGACTATCCAGGCCGTCAGCACGCCGCCACCGCTACCGCCGGTGACAAACAGGTTGTCAGGATCCGCGATACCCCGCTCAACCACTGTGTCCACGGCTGACATCAGGTCATCATAGTCCTGACCCGGATAATTGTGATGGATCAGGTTGCCGAATTCCTGGCCGTAGCTGGTGCTGCCGCGGGGATTGACGTAAAGCACCAGATATCCGGCACTGGCAAACAGCTGGACCTCGGAGGAAAAACGGGCGCCATAATTGGCGAAGGGGCCGCCATGGATTTCCAGCACCAGCGGGTATTTTTTGCCGGGCTGGAAGCCGGGTGGTTTCACCAGCCAGGCTTGTATCTTGCGCTGATCGGCGGATGATTCAAGCCAGAATTCTTCGACCTCACCGAGGGTTTTGTGGGCAAATATATCCTCGTTGAGACGAGTCAGGGTGCGGACCTTGCTGCCGGTGTGCAAGGCGACATCCGAGGGGCGCTGATAACTGGTCCTGGTGAAGGCTATGCGGCCATTGTCGGCGACGCTGAAACTGCCGCCGGAATAAGGGCGACCGAGAGACAGGCCGCCGACCTCAGAGACCAGGTTATTCAACTTGCCACGGAGACTGAGTCTGGCGATCCGGGTATGACCCTGATCGTCGTATTGAATGAACAGGTCTTTGCCACGGGGACCCCAGGCCAGGGAAGAGACACTGCGATCCAGCTCTTCAGTCAGGTTGCGGCGATTGCCACCATCGGTATCCATCACGTAGAGATCGGTCAACTGGTAACCCTGGCGACGATCGTCAAACCCCAGAAACGCAATCTTTTTGCCGTCTGGCGATACCCTCGGGCTCTGGTCCGGGCCGTCACGATCGGTCAATGCTTCAGGTTCGCTGCCGTCCAGGGCGACGCGATACAGCTCCGAGTTGAACGGCTTGTATTCCCAGTCGTCATGGCGATTGGCGGAGATGATCAGCGATGCGCTATCGCCACTCCAGCTGAAATCACCGTTATGGTTGAAGTTGCCGTAGGTCAGCTGTCTCGGCGTGCCGCCTTCCGCGGGCATCACGAACAGTTGGTCGAAGCTGTTATCCCAGTAGCCGTCACCATCGGCGCGATAGTAAAGGCTGTCGATCACTATTGCCGGCTTTGCCCACTTGGCGCCTTCCGGTTTGCCGGGCATTTTCGCCATCGGCTCGGGGTCCGATTTGACCGGCATGGAAAAGGCGATCAATTTGCCATCCGGTGACCAGCGTATGCCCGATGGCGGTTTCGGCAGATTGCTCAGCCGACCCGTTTGGCCGGTATCCATCCAGCGCATGAACAGTTCCGGCTTGCCTGACTCGCCGGACACATAGAGAAGTTTTTTCCCGTCCGGTGACCAGCGGGGAGACGAGGCGCTGCCGGTCGCGGTCAGCGGTCGGTGATTGCTGCCGTCGGCACTGACAGTCCACAGGTTGCCGAGGCTTTTGTCAGTCTGGATGTCCATGGAGGTGCGCACATAGACAACCTGTTTGCCGTCCGGAGAGATTTGCGGGTCGGACGCGTATTCAAGATCAAAGATATCAACAGGGGTGAAGAACGTCCGGGCTTCCGGACTTCTGGCATCTGATTGCTGGGCAACGGCAGGCGTTAGCAATAAGCAGCCGGCAAGAGCGGCGGGTAACAGGGCAAAGCGGTAACGTGATTTCACGTCGACTCCTCGTCAATCCTTTGGGGCGTCGAAGCATTCATTCGGGCCCATGTTTGAAGTCGGCAACCGGTATTGGGGGCGCTACCGACCGGACAGGAAACGCAAGGTTAACGAAGTTGCGGGTCGTCTGCCAGTTACCGCAACAAACCACCGCGACTTTCCGGGTCTGTCCGCGGGGTCAGTCAGGTGGTGACGGAGTGGGAGCTTACCCCTGGCGGGGCGAATGCCCGACTCTCGCCGACAAGGGCCGGCGCGGTTTAAGATGAGGGTTTCGGGAACCGCCGATCCGGAGTTTGCCATGACCGATCCGCTGGAAAACCTGGCCAGAAACATTCGCGCCTGCCGGCTTTGTGAAGGACAGTTGCCTTTGGGGCCCCGCCCAGTCATTCAGGTGGATCGACGGGCGAAGATCCTGGTGGCGGCCCAGGCGCCTGGTACCCGTGTCCATGAAACCGGCATCCCCTTCAATGACCCGAGTGGCGATCGGTTGCGGAATTGGATGGGGATCGATCGGGACACTTTCTATGATCCGGCCCGGATGGCCATAGTGCCCATGGGGTTCTGTTATCCCGGTCGCGGCAAGTCCGGCGACAATCCGCCCATCCCTCTCTGCGCCCAAACCTGGCGGCGGCAATTGCTGGACCTGTTGCCGGGGATCCGGCTCACTTTGGTGATTGGCCAATATGCCCATCGCTGGCATCTCGGTAAGGACGGGAGGAACCTGACCGAGCGGGTACGGGACTTCCGCGCCTATGGCCCGGAACTCATGCCGTTGCCTCATCCGAGCCCGCGCAACAATATCTGGCTGGCCAAAAATCCATGGTTCGAGCGGGAATTGGTACCTGTTTTGCGCCGCCGGGTCAGGGACATCCTGGGGGCCGACGAGAAAAGTGCCGGCTAGCTCTCGGGTAAGGTGTACTCGAGATCGTAATGGTGCAGGTCATTTTCAACGCGGATGTTCATGGTGCCCGTCATACCGGTTAACTCGCCGGTCGCCGAGTCCGGCACCACGGTAATGCTCGCCTCCTGCCTGCCCCGGTCCATGGTGCCCTTGTGGTGCAGTACAAAACTCCCGGAGCGCCCTTCAAGGGTGCCGCTGATCCGCTCGATGGCAACATAGCCCGCCGACCCGTTGACACTGGTCATGGCGCTGAGCATCTCGCCTTTGCTTTCCCCTTCCAGATCCCCGGTAAATTGCTTGTCGATCGACATGCGACCCAGAGTCGTACCTCCCGAAGAGTCCCCCCCTCCCTGAGGCTCCAGTTTCACCTTGAAGGTCCCCATGGCGTTGGAATTCATGACTTTCTCCTCATTGATAGCAGCTATACGGCAAATTCGTTGAGCAGCCATCCTAACGCAAATCAGGGAATTCTGTGAAAAAACAGGCGCATGGGGTGAGAGGGCGGTAGCGTATCGGGCAACAGGTGAGTCTGCCGGATCGATCAGAGTTAGTACAGGTAGCGGCCCATGGCCCGGGGAAGTGGGGCCTTGCCCCCAGGAGCGGGCAAGGCCAGTGCAGCGAGTGCCGCCTAGTAGCGATAGTGCTCCGGCTTGTAGGGGCCTTCGACCTTCACATTGATGTAGTCGGCCTGCTCTTTGGTCAGCTCGGTCAGATTGGCGCCGATCCGCTCCAGATGCAGGTTGGCGACCTTCTCGTCGAGGTGCTTGGGCAGCACATAAACGTCTTTTTCGTATTTGTCGCCATTGACCCAGAGTTCCATCTGCGCCAGCACCTGGTTGGTGAAGGAGTTGGACATGACGAAGCTCGGGTGGCCGGTGGCGCAGCCGAGATTGACCAGACGGCCCTTGGCCAGCAGGATGATGCGCTTGCCGTCGGGGAAGATGATGTGATCCACCTGATCCTTGATGTTTTCCCAGTCGTATTTCTCCAGTGAAGCGACATCGATTTCGTTGTCGAAGTGACCGATGTTGCAGACGATGGCCTGGTTTTTCATGCGCGCCATGTGGTCGTGGGTCAGCACGTTGAAGTTGCCGGTCGCGGTCACGAAGATGTCCGCCTTGTCGGCCGCTTCTTCGACGGTGACGACCCGGTAGCCTTCCATCGCTGCCTGCAGCGCGCAGATAGGATCAATCTCGGTAACCCAGACCGTGGCGCCAAGGCCGCGCAGTGACTGGGCGCAGCCCTTGCCGACATCGCCATAGCCGCAGACGAGGGCAATCTTGCCGGCAATCATGACGTCGGTGGCCCGCTTGATGCCGTCCACGAGAGACTCACGGCAGCCGTAGAGATTGTCGAACTTGCTCTTGGTGACCGAGTCATTGACGTTGATGGCCGGGAAGGGCAATTCATTGTTGCGCTTCATCTGGTACAGGCGGTTGACGCCGGTGGTGGTCTCTTCGGTGACGCCCTTGATTTCCTTGTGAATGCGGGAGTAGAAGGTCGGATCCTCCGCGAGACGATTTTTGATGGCCTTGAACAGGGCCACTTCTTCCTCGCTGCCCGGATTGTCGAGCACCGAGATGTCCTGTTCCGCCTTGCTGCCCAGGATCACCAGCATGGTGGCGTCGCCGCCATCGTCCAGGATCATGTTGGGGGTGCCGCCGTCATGCCATTCCATGATGCGGTGGGTGTATTCCCAGTACTCGTCGAGGGTTTCGCCCTTGAAGGCGAATACCGGTACGCCGGTCGCGGCAATGGCGGCGGCGGCATGATCCTGGGTGGAGTAGATGTTGCAGGAAGCCCAGCGTACTTCCGCGCCAAGCGCGGTCAGGGATTCGATCAGCACCGCGGTCTGGATGGTCATGTGCAGGCTGCCGGCGATACGGGCGCCCTTGAGGGGCTGCTGATCCCGGTATTCGTCGCGGATGGCGACCAGGCCGGGCATTTCCGTTTCGGCGATGGCAATTTCCTTGCGTCCCCAGTCAGCGAGCTTGATGTCCGCAACCAGGTAATCCTGTTCGGTGGTGTTCTTGGCAGTAGCAGTCATGTCTGTTCCTTGGATCGGTTTACAGGCCGGCGTCCGCACGCAGATCGGCGGCCTTGTCAGTATTTTCCCAGGTAAATTCCGGCTCGGTGCGGCCGAAGTGGCCGTACGCGGCGGTAGCCTTGTAAATGGGGCGAATGAGGTCGAGCATCTTGATGAGGCCAAAGGGGCGCAGGTCGAAATGCTTGCGCACCAGCTGGGCCAGCTTGTCCTCGGGGATCTTGTTGGTGCCGAGGGTGTTGACGGAAATGCTGGTCGGTTCCGCAACACCGATGGCGTAGGAGATCTGGATCTCACAGCGATCGGCGAGGCCGGCGGCGACAATGTTCTTGGCGACGTAGCGGCCGGCGTAGGCGGCAGAGCGGTCGACTTTGGACGGGTCCTTGCCGGAGAAGGCGCCGCCACCGTGACGGGCCATGCCGCCATAGGTGTCCACGATAATCTTGCGACCGGTCAGGCCGCAGTCGCCGACGGGCCCGCCGACCACGAAGCGACCGGTCGGATTGATGTGGTATTGGGTGTCCTTGTGCAGCAGGTTTTCAGGCAGGATCGGTTTGATGATCATTTCCTGTACCGCTTCATGGAGATCTTTCTGGGAGATGTCCGGATTATGCTGGGTGGACAACACTACGGCGTCAATCGCGACGGGCTTGCCATCTTCGTAGCGCATGATGACCTGACTTTTGGCGTCCGGGCGTAGCCAGGACAAAGCGCCATTCTTGCGCTCTTCCGCCTGACGCTGCACCAGCCGGTGCGCAAAGGTCACCGGCGCCGGCATCAGCACGTCGGTTTCGTTGGTGGCGTAGCCAAACATCAGGCCCTGATCACCAGCGCCCTGATCTTCGGGAATATCACGATCGACACCGACATTGATATCGAGAGACTGCTTGCCGATGGCATTGAGGACCGCGCAGGTCTGACCGTCGAAACCGACATCGGAGCTGGTGTAGCCGATGTCGCAAATGGTCTGCCGGACGATGTCTTCGAGATCGACCCAGGCGCTGGTGGTGACTTCACCGGCAATCACGGCAACACCGGTCTTGATCAATGTTTCGCAAGCCACCCGGGCACGGGGATCCTGCTCGAGAATGGCGTCCAGAACCGCATCGGAAATCTGGTCGGCAATTTTGTCCGGATGGCCTTCGGATACGGACTCGGAAGTGAATACGCGATATGTCGTCATTAAGCGGTGACCCGTAGTTATGCGGGGGCTGGCTAAAAAGTAGGCGGATTGTACTCTGTTGAAGCCATGAATTCACGGCTTTTCCAACCCACGCCAGCGCTCCCGGTTGCAGGTATAAGCGAGTGAGTATGGGGGCAAAAGTTACAGTTTTAAAGGGCTTGCCGGGAAAAACCATGAGCCCCTGCCCGTCCGGGCAAAGCTGCTACGGGCCTTAAATATGGTAGGCGGTTTTGGTCATGACTTTTGACATCAGTCCCATCAAGCCCCGTATGGGGGCGGGCAAAGGTGCGCCGCCGGCTTCCAGCGCGGCCGTGGCATGTCGGGCCTCGTCGTCGCGCATGGTCTCCAGGACCGCGCGGCTTTTCTGGTCGCCCTCCGGCAGTTGCTGCAGGTGATCATCCAGATGGCGGACCACCTGGTCTTCGGTCTCGGCGACAAAGCCCAGGCTCCACCGATCACCGGCCAGCCCGGCCAGGGCGCCGATGGCAAAGGAGCCGCCATACCAGAAGGGGTTCAGCAAACTGGTTCGGCTGTCGAGTTGCCGGAGACGGGTATCACACCAGGCCAGGTGATCATTTTCTTCGATGGCCGCCTGCTCCATCTTGTCACGGACCTGCTCAAGGCGGGCGGTGACCGCCTGCCCCTGGTAGAGCGCCTGGGCGCAGACTTCACCGGTGTGGTTGACGCGCATTAGCCCGGCAATATGCCGGCGCTCGCTGTCGCTCAGATCGGTTTCATCGAAAGTCTGCGCGGGATCCGGGCGATCGGTGGTGGGCGCGGCGCCAAAAATTGTACGCAGCGCGGTATCGATTCCGAGACATAGGCGATCAGCTGAGGAAAGATGACGCATGGGTGTTTTTCGTTGCATGGCGGAATGCTAAAGTGTAGCCCCTTCGGGGGCATGATAACAATGCGGTGACAAGGATCACTGATGAGCGGCAAGACTGAATTGAATGATCTGAAATTGTTGGTGCAGTCCAGAACTCCCATCATCGTCATCGAAACCCATGAGGAGACCCGGGCGCTGGCATTGGTGAGGGAACTGGCGATCGGGCTCGGCAAGCCATTTTTCAGCTGGAACCTCGTTGACGGTCTGCGTCGCCAGGACAAGGCCCACAGCATCGGGCCCCTGCAACACACGGAAGACCCGCTGCATTGTCTCAAACACATACGGGAGATGACCCGCAGCGCAATTTTCGCGCTCTGTGATTTTCATCCCTGGCTCGATGACGAGCCGAAAGCCGTACGCCTGCTCAAGGATCTGGCCCTCGATTACGCCAATCGGGAGCAGACGCTGGTGTTAATCAGCCATTCCGTCACCATTCCGCCGGAGCTCGCCCGACTGGTGGCCCGCTTCGAGCTGGCGCTGCCCGGTGCTGAGCAACTGGAAGATCTGATCCGGGAAGTGGCCCGGGAATGGTCCGCGGACCATGCCGGCCTGAAAGTGAATACGGATCCGGAAACCCTGAAAATGCTGATCAGCAATCTTGCGGGTCTGACGTTCGCCGATGCCCGGCAACTGGTGCGTAACCTGGTGTACGACGGCGCCATCACCCGGTCGGAGCTGCCCGAGGTCAATCGCGCCAAGTATCGTCTGCTGGATCTCGACGGTGCGGTTCATTATGAATATGAAACCGCCCAGTTCTCTGAAGTGGGCGGACTGGAAAAACTCAAAGCCTGGCTGGAGCAAAGAGGGCCGGTGTTCCGGGGCGAGTATCAGGCGCTGACGGATCGGCCCCGGGGCATGATGCTGATTGGCGTGCAGGGCGGCGGCAAGTCGCTGGCGGCCAAAGCAGTCGCCGGGCTCTGGCAATTGCCGTTATTACGGCTGGATTTTGGCGCGCTTTACAACAAGTACCACGGCGAAACCGAAAAGAACCTGCGCAAAGCCCTGAATATGGCCAGCCTGATGGCGCCCTGTGTGCTCTGGCTGGACGAAGTGGAAAAGGGCATCGCGACCGGCGATTCCGACGGCGGCGTGTCCCGCCGGGTCCTCGGCAGTCTGCTGACCTGGATGCAGGAGAACCAGGCGCCGGTGTTTGTCGTGGCGACCGCCAACGATATCCAGCGGCTGCCACCGGAGCTGATGCGCAAGGGCCGGCTCGACGAAATCTTTTTTGTCGACCTGCCGGACGTTGAGGTCCGCGAGGATATCTTCCGTATTCACCTCGCCAAGCGCCAGCAACAACCCGGGAATTTCAATCTGGCCTTGCTCGCGCAGGCGAGTGAAGGCTATTCCGGCGCGGAAATCGAGCAGGCGGTGGTATCCGCCCTATATGGTGCGCTGAGCGCCTCCGAGGCCCTGCAAGATACCCATATTCTCGACACGATAAAGGCCACCAGTCCCCTGTCCGTGGTCATGGCGGAGCAGGTCAGCGCCTTGCGGCACTGGTCCGAAGGCCGCACCGTCATGGCCCATTAGGATTCCGAGGCGAGAATATCGGCTACCGGTCTTGTAGTATGGTCCGGACCTGCCGAAGACTGGCCGGCCCTGTTCAGGAGAACCCGTTATGAAGTTGTATTATTCACAGCCTTCACCCTATGCGCGCACCGCGCGGGTGTTGCACCGGGAACTGGAATTGTCGGTGCAGGAGGTGCACCAGCACCCCTTCGACAACCCGCCGGAGCTGATTGCCGCCAACCCTCTTGGCAAGGTGCCCTGTCTGGTGCCGGAAGCCGGCGAAATGATTTTCGACAGCCTGGTTATCGCTGAGTATTTCAACGCCCTGCCCGGGCCCAAAGACATGTTTGCCGGGGTCCACGGCAATTGGCCGAACCGGACGTTACTGGCGCTTTGCATTGGTTTGCTCGACAGCGCGGTCGCCTGGCAGCAGGACAAGATGCGCGAGGCGGAGCAGCAATCGTCTTTTTGGCAGCAGCGTTACCAGAATGCCCTGGAGCGCGGGCTGGCATTTCTGCAACCCCGTCTTGCCTTGCTGCCGAAGGAATTTACCGTGCTCCAGATTTACGGGGTTTGTGCCCTCGAGTACCTGGATTTCCGACACCCGGACTTCGGTTGGCGGCATCGCTTCGGACCCTTGTCGAGCTGGGCGGACAGCCTCGGTGACCGGAGTTCCCTGATGGCAACCCGACCCCAGGAGTCGAAGTAACCGGTATGGAGCGCGGAAATCAGGGCAAAACGGGCAACCTGTTTGCCGATGCCGTAGCGGCCCACCAGGGCGGGCAGCTGGATCATGCCAGTCAATTGTACGAGGAAGTCCTGAGCTACGATCCGCAGCATTTTGATGCCCTGCATCTGTCCGGCGTGCTCCGGTACCAGATGGGCGATGCCACTAGCGGTGCCGTCCGGGTCGAACAGGCCCTGCAACTGCATCCCGGCAATGCCGATGCCCTCTGCAATCTCGGTACCATCCGCGCGGCCCTGAAAGACTTTGCGGCCGCTATCGATGCTTTTGAAAAGGCGCTGCGCGCCGAACCCGGCCTGTTCAAGGCCCACAATAATCTCGGCAATCTGCATTTGCAGACCGGCAATTTACCGGCGGCGGCGCGCGCCTATGAATCGGCCCTGCACCTCGAACCCGGCTATGCCCAGGGTCATTACAATGTTGCTCACTGCTACATGGCCGCCGGCCGGCGCCCGGCGGCCATCGAATCCTGTCGCCAGGCATTGCAACTGGAGCCCCGTCAGGTGGTATTTTACGGGTTCCTTGGCAGTCTGCTCGAAGCTGATGGGCAACCGGAGCGGGCTATCGACGTTTACCGGCAGGGTCTGACGCTTGCGCCCCGGGATCCTGAACTGCATTACCATCTCGGTTTCTGTCTGGAA